>JAQYVG010000327.1 GCA_030145595.1 Desulfobacterales bacterium
AACTCCGAAACGCCCGGATTACTTCAGAGTCTTATCAAGAACTATGCCAGGATTTAATAGATGGTAGATAATATCAAAAGGAGGAAGAATTTCTGGAATGCCAGGGTATGAAAATGCTTTTAAAAATCACAATGTAACAATTATTGGAAACTGAAATGTTGTCAAATAAAATTGTGTCGTCAAATCAGATTAATTTGAATTCAGGGGGTGTAGTTTTAGGGGATGCTATCAATTACGCACAAAATATTGGGCATGCGCGCACAGTTAGATGGGCATTGATCTCGAGACCTTTGAAAAATAATACGCCTTTCTCAGCTTCATCTGGAAGCTGAGAAAAAATCGTGTGAATCCTGTTGATCCTGTCAGACAATAAAAGCGAAACCAACGCTATGATGATTCTATGTGCTGAATCGCCCGCTGCCTTAACAGATGGTCTGCCATGACTAGAGCTGCCATGGCTTCACAGACAACATTAATGCGAGGGATGGCTGCAATATCATGGCGACCTTTGACTGAAACGGTTCTGGGGTTTCCCGCAAGGTCAATGGTATTTTGCTCAATCTCGATTGAAGGAATCGGTTTAACTGCAACGCGGATAACAATATCATCTCCACTGGAAATCCCGGCCAGGATCCCGCCGGCATTGTTGCTGTCAAAGCCCTGAGGGGTTATGGGATCATTATTTTCAGATCCCAGCATCACTGAAGCCTCAAACCCGGAACCGATTTCAACTCCCTTGACCGCACCGATACTCATCATAGCTTTTGCTAAATCTGCATCAAGCTTGTCAAACACCGGTTCTCCAAGGCCTCTGGGAACCCCTCTTGCCATAATCTCCACTATTCCGCCGATGGAATCTCCCTGCTTGCGAACACTGGCAACACGTTCTTTCATCTTTGCAACAGCATCCATATCAGGGCAGCAAAATACATTTTTAGCGATCACATTAAGATCACGCTTGATTGCTTTGATACCGCCTAATTCTATTGTGTAGGCAAAGATTTCAATTTTTTTTGTTTCAAGCAGAACCTTGGCAACAGCCCCGGCCGCTACCCGTGCCACGGTTTCCCGCGCCGAAGCCCGACCGCCCCCGCGCCAATCACGTATACCGTATTTTGCCGTATAGGTTATATCGCCGTGACCGGGTCGAAATAGATCTGCGTAGGGTTTATAAGCTTTGGAGTCGGCATCTTTGTTCTCTACCATAATCGCGATGGGTGTGCCGGTAGTCATTTCCTCAAAAACGCCCGACATTATGATCGCTCTATCCGGTTCCCGTCTGCTGGTACTTGCAGGCGATCTGCCCGGCCGCCGGCGGTCCAGCATGGACTGGACGATATCTTCACTTAGGGGTATTTTAGGGGGACAACCATCAATAACGACGCCAACGCCTTGGCCGTGAGACTCGCCCCAGGTCGTAATTCTGAATAGTTTTCCAAAAGTGTTGCCTGGCATGTTTATTCCCTTTCAATATTCACCGCCCGCTTGTCCCGTCTCTACGGGGCTTCGCTCAAGACGCAGAGAACGCAGAGTTTATTTATTTTATTGTTTCCGTTGACCCCGCTTTTAGCGGGGTCAGCGGCAAAAGAAAATTATCTTTGCTTTGCGCCCTTTGCGACTCCGCGGTGAGTATAAAAATAAGTTCAGCTATTGTTAGTACAAACTTTCAAATACATCCCAGAAATTAGGGAAGGACTTTTCAACGCATCTTTCGTCCTTTATGAAGATGCCCGGGACTTTTAATCCGGCCAGTGCAAAACTCATGGCGATGCGATGATCTCCGTATGTATCTATTTCAGCGCCGCCGGGATTGCCGCCGGTGATCATCATGCCGGTATCGCTGCAGACGGCTGCAATACCCATCTTTGACAGTTCATTGACGACAGAGCCCAACCGATCACTCTCCTTGGCCTTTAGATGTGCCACATTTTCGATGACCGTTGTCCCGCCGGCAAAGGCCGCCACAACAGCCAGAGTAGGAACCATGTCAGGCATGTCGGACATGTCGGCAGTTACGGCCGTAAGGTCTTTGCCGGAGACTTTAATGCCGTCCTTTTGGTAAGATATTTCACACCCCATGGCTTCAAGAATCTCCACAAAACGAACATCACCCTGTCGCGATTTTCTATTGATCCCCATAACCATAACCTCGGCACCGGTAATCGCTGCTGCCGCCCAGAAATATCCGGCCTGGGAGCAGTCAGGTTCTACAGTATAGGATCCGGCCCGATATGTTGCTCCACCCTGAACCCGGAAGTGCTCGTAGCCGTCACGCTTGATTCCTACGCCGAAGCTTTCCATTACTTCAACGGTCATGTCCACGTAGGGTTTCGACACCGGCCCTTCAATCACGTTTATATCAATGCCGTTTTTTGTATACGGTGCGATTAGCAGCAGCGCCGAAAGAAACTGGCTGCTGATACCGCATTTCAACGCAATACTGCCGCCTGCTAAGTCTCCCCCTTTTATCTCCAGAGGCGGACATCCATTCTTGTTAACTGACCGGGCATTGACTCCTATCTGTTTTAAGCCGTCAATCAAATCCTGGATGGGCCGCTCCCCCATACGTTTTGTTCCTGTCAAAGTATAGATCCCTTTGCCAAGCGCCGCCACAGCCGTTAAAAGGCGCATGGAAGTTCCGGAGTTGCCAAGATAGACAGGTTCTGTGCGAGGTTTTAACATTCCTTTGGTCCCATGCACCATAAATTTATTACCATCAATCTCTATCGATACACCCATCTGCCTCAAAGCTTCCAGAGTAAGTGTAGTGTCTTCACTTTTGAGGCCGTTATGAATCGTACAGACGCCGTCTGACAAAGCAGACGCAATCAGGATGCGGTGCGTATAGCTTTTTGAGCCTGGAACCTTTACCACAGTGTCATCTATCTTTTGCGGTTTTATTTCGATCATATTTTTATCTACTTTTTGGTGATGCCCGTAGTCAGTAATCAGTAATCAGTAGGCAGAGATCAGAGATCAGTAATGAGTAACAAGAACAAGAGCGCATTAAAGAACTGATTTATCGCGAAGCGATTGCTGTTTTTGTTTGATCGAGTCGATCAAACAAATAATCTGCGTTAATCTGCGTAATCTGCGGATAATAGGCTCTGTGTTAATCTGCTTGCGGGGGCGTAGCGCAGCGAAGACTCGTCTGCCTGCGGGGGCGTAGCGCAGCGAAGCCCCTGGCTAATAAATCTCTTAGCGTCTTTGCGCCTTTGCCTGCCCAGTGAAATTCACGATAGTGAGGAGCGCAGCGTATTTAACAGGGGCGTGAAACAAACCCGTAACCCGCAACTCGCAACCCGTAACTCGCAACCCGTAACTCGCAACGCGCATATGACCATCATTGCAATCGATAACTTGACCCACCGATTTGACGACGGCACCTGGGGTCTGAAGGATGTCAACCTTAAGATTCAAACAGGGGCTTTTGTTCTGATCGGCGGTCAAAACGGCTCCGGCAAGACAACACTTTTGAAACACTTAAACGGGCTTCTACTGCCGGATACAGGCTCTGTCTGGCTTGACGGATTTAAAGTATCACAAAACCTTGTGAAAGCCAGGCAGATTGTAGGAATGGCGTTTCAGGATGCC
>JAQYVG010000328.1 GCA_030145595.1 Desulfobacterales bacterium
AGACTTGTTCAGCCTTTCTGTCTCCTTCCAAAAAGCTGCGGTTTCTTTTGGATCTGCACCAGCTAAAGCTCCTTTAAATAACTGTTCAACCGTAAAAGGTACAGGTTTGGATAAATTCGTGACGTTACCATCCACGTATTTTGACAGAGTCACAGTATAATTGCCCGGTGCAACCATGGCGCCTTTATTATCACCATTCAAGTCAGCTGCGTTCCGGACAGCATCGGTCGGTGGAAAGCGTAAATCCCAGGCTCTACGATTAAAACCAGTTTTATTTGCAGCCTTTATACGTCTGACGACGTTACCTTCTTTGTCTTGAACGGTTAACCAGAGCAGCGGTTCTTCCTGTCTTCTTTCAGCTTCAACTTTGTCCCAGCCCGGAAAGATCACAGCTTGTTTGTTTTTAATCTGATTTTTTTCTTTCTCCTTGCGGAGGGCCTTTTTCGTTTTTATTTCTTCTTTAAGATAATAAGTAAACACCGCGCCGTAAGGCGGGTTGGGAGCTCTGTAATGAGATGCCCCTAGAATTTCCCCCAGTTCGCGCTGGATATACCACCAGGTTTTACGAACAGGAAACAGCGTGGCCTCCTGTTTTAACTGATTTTCCGAAACGTGGCGTAAAACGCTGTAGTCATCGAAGATATAAAAACCTCGGCCAAAGGAAGCACCAATCAGGTCATTTTCACGACGTTGAATGGCCAGATCGCGAAATGAAATAGTCGGTACGCCACCGGCGAGTTTTATCCATTTTTTACCGCCATCGATCGTGAAATAAATACCGAATTCAGCTGCGGCAAATAACAGGTTCGAGTTCACGTGATCCTGCACTATTCGCCATACCAGGGTACGATTCGGAATATTACCCCTAATTGAACGCCAGCTTTTTCCTTTATCCTTACTTTTTAACAGATACGGCTTGAGATCGCCAAATTTGTGGTTATCAAGTGCAACGTAAACGGTATTTGCATCGTATAAATCGGCTTTTATGTCATTTACAAAAGCGGTGGCCGGCACGCCCGGGAAATCGCCTACTTCAATTTTCCGCCAGTTTTGTCCTCCATCCTCCGTCACATGAATAAGGCCATCGTCATTGCCGGCGTAAATCAAACCTTCCTGTAAAGGGGACTCAGCCAACGAAGTGATGGTATTATAGGTGGACATGGCTCCAACATCCCAGGGGGAATCCCAGCTCCAGGTTTGGTCCATAATCGGCAGCGTAACACGTTCCTGGTTGCGGGTCAGATCGCCTGAGATTGCAGTCCAGCTATCGCCGCGATTGTCGGAGCGCCAGACTCGGTGGGAAGCAAAGTATAGCCGCGTGGGTGAGTGCGGACTGACCAGAATTGGCGAGTCCCAATTAAATCGTTCATAGCTTTCGCCCGCTTCCGGTTGCGGTTGGATTAAAAGCTCCTCGCCGGTGGTGAGGTCAATGCGTGACAGGAAGCCTTGCTGTGATTCTGAGTAAACGATATCAGGATTGCCGGGTTCGGTTGCCGGCTGGTGGCCGTCGCCGCCCAAAGTAAGAAACCAATCGGAGTTATCAATACCAAGTGACCAGGTAGTGCGCGAAGGGCCGCCCTGGGTGGAATTGTCCTGCGTACCGCCATAAATATTGTAAAACGGCACGGCGTCATCCACTGCGACTTTATAGAATTGGGTTAGCGGCAGATTCGCGACATATCGCCAGTTTTCAGCCAGATCAAAACTTTCATAGAGACCGCCGTCTGTGCCCACCAATAAATAATCCGGATCATCCAGGCGGAAAGCTATGGCATGATTATCTGAATGTTTGAATTGCTCTTTCATGCGGGTGAAAGTTTTACCGCCGTCATTTGAAATTTGCATTCGCACATCCACCAGATAGAGACGGTCAAACTGATGCGGGCTGGCATAAAGCTCCTGGTAATAATGCGGGCCGGTGGCGCCTGAAACCGCGTCAGATTGTTTTGTCCATGAACTGCCGCGATTAGCAGATCTGTACACGCCGCCGGTGCGACGATCCAGCTCGATTGCCGCATAAATCACATCCGGATTCTGCGGAGAAATCGCCAGACCAATTTTGGCCATATTCGAACCGGGTAAACCGTTGCTGAGTTTTTCCCAGGTTTCACCGCCATCACTGGAACGGTAAATCCCCGATCCCGGACCGCCTCCCATGTATGCGGCCACATTGCGGTGACGCTGCCAGGTCGCAGCATATAATTGATCCGGATTGCGCGAATCGATTAAGATATCCGTAACGCCTACCCATTCGTCATCGCCTAAGACTTTTTTCCATTTTTTACCGCCATCGGTGGTTTTATAAAGCCCACGCTCACCGCCTTTAGACCACAACGGTCCCTGAGCTGCTACCCATACAATATCGGAGTTTTTGGGATGGACGATGATTTTTGAAATATGATGGGATTCTTTTAAACCCATGTTTTTCCAACTGGCGCCGCCGTCGGCACTGCGGTAAACACCATCTCCATAGCCTACATGACGCCCGCCGATATTCTCGCCGGTACCAATCCAGATGACACTGTGGTTACTGGGATCGATAGTGACACAGCCAATAGAATAAGACGGTTGATCATCGAAGATAGGCTTCCAGGTGGTACTGGCATTATCGGTTTTCCAGACGCCGCCGGAACCAACCGCAACATACCATTGACTGGGATCACTGGGATTGATAGCAATATCGGCGATGCGCCCCGACATGAAAGCCGGCCCAATGCCGCGCAGTTTTAAACCCGTAAAGGTCTCATCTGCTAACAGATTTTTATCCTTCTTATCAGCAGAAAATCCAGAAGTAGCAATTAATGCCACAAAAACAAAAACGAAAAATCTGGTAGTTTTACCCATGCCTTTCCTCCTTCAAAATTTTAGGTATAAGAATTTCCTTTTTGTGTGCGCCCTCGATTCCCCACAATTTATAAAAAATCTTCTTTCTTTTTCTCTACCCTGGTGGGTTTTACATATTTTTCCACGAATACCCTGGTATCATTTAAACTGAGTTTTTCAAAAAGAAAAGAAAATTCTTCCTCCAAAGCCGAAGAAATCTTATTCTTTATATCGTGCGGCAAAGAATAAATTTGTCTTTTGAAAGGGCCCAAAGCTTTCTTCCTCGTCTTGTAAATAAACTGGTCATCATTCTGCTCAGGCCTTTTTTCATCTGAGCAATTTTTGTGGAGCCAGGCATAAATCTCATCTTTTAACGAAGACGGCAGGCAATCATAAACAATATTTTGAAATTGCGTAGCTAAATGGATCTCAGCACATTCATACGCAGGGAAATGGTGAAATGCATCTTTAGGCAAAGTTGAAGCTCCATGTTGGACAGCTCCTGCCATACCGAATTCGGTCCTTGCGATTTGAGATAATACTTTTAATGTATCAAAGTCTATCTTTGCTTTTTCCATCGAACCATCTGGTAATATGGTTCCTCCATGGGTTGTGCCAGTTTGAATACTTATTTTAGAGATACCTTTTAAAGAACCGATCTTTTTCTTGTACCCTTCCATAAAAGTTCGCAGTTCCGCAGATGTAGAATTTTTTCCACCAACTTCACCTATTTCTCCTCCAACCGACACTTCTATGCCTTGAGGCT
>JAQYVG010000329.1 GCA_030145595.1 Desulfobacterales bacterium
CAGTAAGGTACCGCTTTTATTCAACTCCAATAGCTCTAAGAGCGATTTTTTATATGCTTTCAGTTCGATCAGCCGCTCGGGGAGATTTTTAGCCAGTGTATACTTACCGTATTCAGACGTAAGATTACTTAAAATATCCTCGGCTTCATGAATATAATCGAGTGCTTGATCAATATTCTTTTTGTCCAGAGACAAAAAAAAGTTTTTTTCGTATCGGCGGGCTTCCAGGATAGTGTTAAATAGACTGTTTTTTCTTTCTATGATCTGGAGTTTTTGATGGAGAATGTACTGGCTGTAATAGCTTCGAAACCATATGATGGCGCTGATGCCGATAAATATCGCAAATGATAGAATGACTTTTTTTCTGATACTGATTTTCATACTGCCCGGCATTCCTGTGGCGGATGTTTCATAACGACATCAGCGATTTCGATTTGTTACAATCTTTTGGCATATTTTATGAATATCAGCATAACATATTATAATTCTTAACACAAACAAATTGGAGCGCAACAGCAATTACGCGCGAAGCATCTTGAGGGGTTAAAAAACGAAATACAAAACACCAAACACCGGATGAATTCGCCTTGGTAAGCATTCATCCTTATTGAATACCATAAAAGAAATAGAGAATCGTCAGCTCCACGGCCAAAAAGATCACCGTCATAATAACACCCGCCTTGGCATAATCCACCGTACGATAGCCGCCCGGCCGCATGATCAAGGCGTTGACCTGGTGGGTCGGCAAAACAAACGTATTGGAGGCCGACAATCCCACAACCAGCGCGGCCATACGGGGATCTCCGCCGGCCATGACCGCCATGTTCATGCACAGAGGAACCAGCAGGACCGTGGCGCCCACATTGGAGACCACCAGGGTGAAAAAGGAGGTCATAATGCCGACGGCAGCCAAAAGCACAATGGGTGAAGGCTGACCTATTAATCCTAAAACAAACTTGGCAATATAAGCCGCTGTTCCGGTTTTCTCAAAGGCCATGCCCAGGGGAATCAGTCCGGCCAGCAGAAAAACTGTCATCCAATCCACGGCGATATAAGCTTCATCCACGGAAAGGACCCCGGTGATGATCATCCCCAGAGCTCCTGACATTAATGCCACCGAAAGCTGGGTCTTGAAGACTAAAATCTGCAAAAGGGCTACCGCCAGCCACGCAAGGGCCAGTTTGGCCTTTTCCGGACGCATAATTTCGCCTTCCAGGGCCGTGGCAAAAGAGAGTGCCCGCGGCTGCGGTTTGTTTCTTAGAATATGAAATTTTTCCCAGGGTCCGTGCAGCAGCAGGGTATCGCCCATTCTCAGCCGGATATGGGTAAGGCCGCTGTAAAAAACCTTGTTGCCGGTATACAGGGCCACAGGGTTTACTTCGTAGTGTTCCTTAAAATTGACTTCACTCATGGTTTTGCCGATCAACTCCGATCTGGGCGAAACAACCGTCTCTGCCATGCCGGCATTGGTCATGGAAAGGCCTTCGGCAAACTCGTCCAGGCCGTCTTTGATCTCCCATCCGTATTCCTCGGCCAGTTTGCGAACCTTTTTTTCTTGGCCGATCACGGCAAGGTCATCGCCGGCTGAAATCATATCGGTACTGCGCGGAGTAAAGTTTTTCTGTTTTTTTTCGGCAAAATTGATGGCGACTACGGTCACCAAGAACCTTAATCTGACAGCCAAGTCCTCCAGGCTTCTCGGGCCTTGAAAACTGTCGGGAACGTGCAATTCAAAACTATGTTCAAGCCCCTCATACTCGTCCATCAGCATGGCGGTGATGCCTTCGTCGTCTGCGCCTTCAGCCGCCGGCAGGACCAATTTGCCGAAAATGAGAAAGTATATAATCGCCGATGCAAGTAAACAGATGCCGATGGGCGTCTGGGTAAAGAGCCCGAAGGGTTCCAGTTTTTCACCGCCCAATATCATCAGATCGTTCAACAAAATGGTGGGACTGGCTCCCACCAGCGTGATGGTGCCGCCGATGATGGCGCAAAATCCCATGGGCATCAGGATGCGTGATATGGGAACCCCCATTCTCTTGGCGATGCGTTGGGCCGCGGGCAGAAACAATGCCGCCGCCCCGATATTCTGCATCATACTGGAGATTATTCCAACGGTGCCGGATATCAGTGTAATCACTTTCTTTTCACTGTTGCCGGCCAGTTTGATGATAGGCCCGGCCACTTTGTTCATCACTCCGGTCTTATCCAGCCCGGCCCCGATGATAATAACGGCAATGATGGAGCAGACGGCGTTACTGCTCAGGCCGACAAAGGCCTCTTTGGGCGTTACAAGCCCGATCAACGGCAGCATAACCATCATGATAATACCGACAACATCGACCCTTACCCACTCAAAAATAAAAAGAACAATCGCAAAAACCAGTACGATCATGGTCAAAATCATCTCAGGTGTCATCTATAATACCCCTTTCCCCTCCGGATCAGTTGACTCGCTCGCATTCCATCCATAATGCGCTTAAAATCAACAGCTTATAATACCCACACTCTATATTAAACCTGGCTGTAAGTCGTCGGTTCTCATTTCCCCTTACCCTTTTTTCTAAACCAAAAGCATAAAAAAAATATAAAACCGACTAAAGCCAACCCAAAAAAGAAATGTGCGTCCATGCCATCCTCCTTAACTATACCCAAACTCGGTTGTCCGGTTGGTTCAAGTTAAAATAATGAAAATCTATAAAGGCACCCCGCCCAATGCTTACGATAAATATCTAATACTTGAGTGGCACTGTGTCAATTGAGCGCGAACAAAATGAAGAAGCCTTGAAACCAGGACGCTTCCGATCCCTGCGCAATCACGGTGTGCTGTATATTCAAGTATCGAGAATACGAAAAAGGGTATATAGTACATAAAAGTGGTTTTTTGGCAACATGAAAGTGGTTTTTAGAAATTTGTAAAACAGATTTGTTCCCCAAAAAAACAGAAAGTCCGATCTGCTTTTTCTAAAGTTTAAAAAAAGCAACCGGACTTTCTGCGTAAAAATACTTGCCTAAATGTTATACTACTGAATAAACAAAGAGTTTTTGCTGCAATCTCTCACCCTGTTCTATGCGGCTGTCAGCCTGTTGTTCTTGTGATTCCGAAACCACAAAAGCGACCTCACCAAGCTCTTTACAAACGGATGCAATGGCCTCATCAATTTCACTGAACTTGATCACATGGGAAAAGGAGATTCCTTCCCGGGCGGCCTCTTTTGCAAAAATATCGGCGTTCTTTGTTGCAAGCTCATTAAAATCGCTGCAAAGCTGATCGCGAGATGAAGAAAACAATTTAAACGTGTCGCAGGAAAACGGCGCAGTATTTAACGCCACGATCTCATAGGACATCCGGTTGGCCATATCCAGGGCATAATCGATCATCTCTCGCGAAAAAGTACCCTCCTGCCCAACAACCAGAAGTTTTTCAGTCTCTTTGGATTCGGGTTGCATTTGCAATACTTCCCGGGCATGTTCCGATTCTCCTGCTTCGGCAAACGTGATCGCTTCCTGATACTGGTCCATTTTACCACTGATTCCAAGAACCTTTTGTTTTAATTTTCCTAAAATACCTGCCATTTTTTCTC
>JAQYVG010000032.1 GCA_030145595.1 Desulfobacterales bacterium
ACTATATGCCTGTGGTTATTTTTTTCGCATGCCTTGATCTTGAACAAAAATCCTCATTTATGGATGGACACTAACTATCTTCTGGCCAGAACGCCAAATTTATTATAAGCTCTATAATGCAGCTGTTTAAAGAGATTAAGAAAAAAGCTGTTGTCGGCGGTGTAAGACAACAGCTTTTTGTACATCAGGAGTAGAGGAGCCTGTGGAATTTCAGTTCTGCCCGTATTGCGGCGGTCGATTGCAGACTAGAAGCAAGGGCCCCCAAAAGCGCTTGTATTGTGAGCCGTGCCAACAGACCCATTATCGCAACCCTACAGTTGGCGTGGCAGTTGTTTTGCTTAAAAACAGCGAATTGCTTCTGGTAAAACGACAAGGTTCTTACCAGGGGATGTGGTGCATTCCCTGCGGGCACCTAGAGTATGATGAGGATGTGCGGATGGCGGCACAAAGAGAGTTCAAGGAAGAAACGGGCCTGGAGGTGGATATTGGGCCTGTTTTTGCGGTTCATTCTAATTTTCATGATCCGGAAAATCAAACCGTGGGAATATGGTTTTGGGGTCGATGCAGCGGTGGTAAACTTCAAGCCGGATCCGATGCCAGCGAAGCTAAATTTTTTCCCTTAAACCGGCTGCCTGCAGAAATGGCGTTTCCCACGGATCGTTTAGTGTGTGAACAATTAAAATCTATATCAAAAGGAGCGCAATGAAACTTAAAGAACAAATCAAACACGATTTAACCGCTGCGATGAAAGCCAAAGATGAAAAGAAGAAAAGTGCGCTTCGTGTTGTTCTGGGCGAGCTTAGCAGGCTCGACAAGAAAGAACTTATAGATGATGATGTTGTCAAAATTTTGAAAAAATTAATCAAAGCTGAAAAAGAGGTCATACAAAAAAAAAGTGAGCGGGCGGATGATAAGTTTGTTAAAATATTGGAGAACTATTTGCCCAAAATGGCGACAGAAGCGGAAATAAGAGGTTGGATCGAGCAAAACATCGAGTTTGCTAATTTTAAAAACAAGATGCAAGCCATGGGGCAAATAATGAAGCATTTTGGAACCACGGCCGACGGCAATGCCGTCAAGGAAATCCTGCAGCAGATGTAAACAAAGAAAGGTGTTGCTGCAAGACATCGATTCCGGACTAAGTGGCCCCCTCCGGAGCGCCGGGTTTTTTATCGGTGAGGACTTGTGCAAAGCGGCCGATGACTTTTAAATACATTTTTTTTGGATATAGCCCACTAAGAAAAGAGACGCTTTCCTGGTTTTTAATAAACACGACATGGGGGATACCGGTCACGCGAAAGGCAGAGGCAAGGCCGGGGTTCTTGTCGGTGTTGATTTTATAGATATCGACTTTGTCTCCGCTTTCTTTGGCAATTTCCTCAAGAATAGGGTCTAGTTCCTTGCAGGGGGGGCACCAGTCGGCGTAAAATTCAACCATCAGGAGACGGCCACCGGAGCTTTCCGTGATCTGCCGGAGCTGTTCTTTGTTCTTTATAAAGGGTATCAGTGTTTTAGGGGCTTGTACCTGCTGGCTTGAATGGTCTTCGCATGATATAATAACGGCAAACAGCAAACAGCAAAGAAAAATGGGATAAAATCTATGGCCAGGGGCTTTGAACCGCATGTTTTTTTAACATCCTTTTAAAAGTTAAGAACGACAGAAAGCATCATACCTGACGACACCAAGGCCTGTAAACAAAAAACAGCCCAAGCAATTTTTGTCATATTTTTACAATAATTTTGAAAAATTCTGAAGCCCGGCGATTTGCTAAAACCTAACTTATCGAGCAGTTACAAATCGCGAAGCGATTTTATAGCTTGCGAAAACCGTCAAATGAAGCTATAGAAGTATATTATGGACCACAGGGTTACCCGGACACCACTTAAAGTTATAGTTTTATCCGCGCTTTTTGTTCTGTTTTTAGCGGTTATACCCCTCTGTGCGGACATATACTCCTACATCGATAGTCAGGGGGTGCTTCATTTCACCAACGTTCCCACCTCAGTCCAATATACCGTCTATATCAAGGAAAGACCTGTACGGTCGTTGGGTTACACCATCAATCAATATGATCACTTGATAACGGGAGCATCCAAAAAACAGGAGGTTTCCTTTGCCCTGCTCAAAGCGCTTATCAAAACAGAGTCGAACTTCAACCCCAAGGCGGTTTCGCGCGCCGGCGCTATAGGGTTGATGCAAATTATGCCCGCCAATCTCAAGGATCTAAACATACAAGACCCTTTTGATCCACAGGAAAATATAATGGGGGGAGCGCGGTATTTAAAACGGCTTATTAAACGCTTTAACGGAGAGCTGCCGTTGGCCCTGGCCGCTTATAATGCCGGCCCCACAGTCGTTGAACGCTACCAGGGCATTCCGCCCATCAAAGAGACGCAAGGGTTTGTGGATAAAGTGTTGAAGTATTATGCAATGTATAGAAGAAGATAATCGTCAACAACAATTAGTGCCCATCCATACACAAGCTTGAACACTAAGTAGTTTCCAATGTATAAATGAGGGATTTTTTTGATGAGCAAGGCCGCACAAGGGTTTTCGCCCGAGGCGTACTTTAGTACGTCGAGTGCGGAAACCCGCGGAGAACGCCGCTCATCGGAAAAATAGCCATTTATGGATGGAAACTAATCAAAGGTCAAGTCTTCGTCGATAACCGTCCCTTCTCTGACAACCACCTGTTTTGAGCTATTGTTTTTAATAGCAACCCGCCCCTTGATACTTACATTCTTTTCAAAGCGCACGTCTCCTCGGATTTTAAGCGCATCACACTTGACCAGCGATGGAATGTGCTGGCTGAATCGTTGATTAAAACCATCGATTTTTCCGTAATATCGAGGGTCTAGGTCTATTTCTATCCCCTTAGAACCAACCGCTGGATTTGTTGTCAGCATCTTTTCTTTGGCAAAGACAAAGCGGTCGGAGCGAATCGCCAAAAGATCATTGCATTTTTTTACAGGAAAGAAACGGGAGGACGGCACTTGAATTACGGTTGCACCCTCAAAAAGCGATATGGCGGCACCCATTGCAGTTTCGGCCTGATATACTCTGGGGCTGGTTTCGTCTCGGGGGTCGAGGGTTTTGGGGTTTCTTATCAGCGGAAGCTTGACGGTGCCATGTTTGTCGATAAGCCTGGCAAGAGCTTGAAGGTTTATCCAGATGTTGTTGGTGTTGAAAAACCCGTAAAGATTTATGTCTTGGAAAGCATCGAGCTCATCTTGTGGGCACTGGGCCGCCTCTCGCAATATCAGGCGCCCCTCCTTATGCCTGGCAATATGTCCGCCCTTGACATCCGCAGGCGTACGCCTGGCGACTTCCATCATAAAGGGCAGCTGGTTTTGACTAAAATAGCCCAATAGTGCTGTGTCCATGGTAGCACCCAGGTTGTCCGAGTTGGAAATAAAGGCATAGGTTATCCCTTGGTTAATAAGGCGTTTTAACATTCCGGACGTATATATGGCTGCATAAATATCGCCATGTCCCGGAGGATTCCACTCCAGGGTCGGATCCTGGGGCCAGGTCGCAGGAGAAAAATCTTGCTGCATTACCTTGGGAAACTTATTTTGCATAAACAACAAGGGCGGGGAAGAAGGTTTCATCCTGTCCAGGGCGGACAAGGTGTCCTGGTGGGTACTGAAGCTGTTCATCAGGGCCAGCTTTACGCCGTGTCGTGCGGCCTGCTGGAGCATTATTTCAAGAAATGTTGTACTGTTTTTAACCTCCAGAAGAGACTTGGCCCCGGTAAGGCCCATGCTCGTACCAAGTCCGCCATTGAGCTTTATCATGACGGCATGCTTTAAGGCCTGTTTGCCGGCCTCGGCATATTCTCCGACATGGCTTGCGGTTTGCGCATCATCTGCGGATACCGGCACAATGTCTCTGTTGGAGATCAGGCCGGTTTCTCCGGCAAGAATTTGTGCGTAATAGTACGCAAAGGTGTCAACAACGACCGGATGAATGCCGGCGTTTTCCATTTTTGAAACAAAGGCGGGCAAAAAGCCTGGTCTGTCTGCTTTGCTCAACTCAACCCCTTCCACAGCATGAGTCCCGTGGTCGTGTCGTACGCCCTTTCCAAAGGTTTGCCGGCCAGCTCCAAAAGGTCTATTTCTCCGGCATAAATGATGGTTTCGGAAAAAAGGTGTCCGCCGATGGTTTTTCCGTGCATGTCGGCCAAAAGAATGTGGGCGTGTACCATGGGGTTGCCGTCTTTTAAAGAAATATTGCCCGTGCAGTTTACGATTTCTAATGGGGCTTCTTTTGTATAAGTGACATACACTTGTTGTTTTTGATCATAGGCTCCTAAGGTAACGGAAGTAACGGCGCCGATTGCCGAAAATGTTGCCATTGAAACGGCGGTTTCCCCGCAGAAAGCCTCGATCGATTTGATCAAATCCTCACCGTGTGGAAGGCGCCCCATAAAACGACGCCCGCTCTTAAACTCCGAGCAAGTCAACTTTGGCATTGCATAATTCCTATTTCAAAGGTCTCGCACCAATGTGGGTTTATAGATCCGTTATAAAAAGATATCCTTATGTTGATACAGTATTTACACAAGCAAAATCAAGGCTTATATTGACAATGTTTTTTGGTTTGAGTAAGAAGGGCTCTAACCCGCAGCTCTTTCCAAAAACATTAGTATACAAGGAGCATGTGAGAAGTACGGACCATATTTTTTAATACCAATGAAAGGAAATAGATACAATGACGACAACCGAAAGAATGGCGCACGTAGCGCCTGTCAGGTTTGGACCCGACAGCAAGTTCAGGTTTAAATGCCACAAAGAGGTAGCGTGTTACACTAAATGCTGCCGGGATATTAATATCGTATTGACACCCTACGACATTGTCCGCCTCAAGGGGCGTTTGCAACTTGCATCCGAAGAATTCCTGCGCTTGTACACGATACCCCAACTGCTGGAAAAAACCGATCTGCCGATGGTCACCTTGAGGATGCTGGATGACGATTTAAAATCATGCCCTTTTGTAAGAGAAGACGGGTGCATCGTTTACGAGGACCGACCTACAACATGCCGTTATTATCCTATCGGGGTAGCTTCGCTAAGCCACAGAGATGAGGCTGACGACGAGGAATTCTATTTTTTTGTGAACGAACCTCACTGCCTGGGATTTGAAGAAGACCGGGAATGGACAGTGTCGGAATGGCGCAAGGATCAAGGGGTTGATATCCATGACGAGATCAATGCCGGGTGGACCGATCTTGTGGTGCGAAAACGATCATTTCCACCGAACGTCAAGCTCACCGAAGAGAGCAAAAAAATGTTTTTTTTAGCCAGCTACAATCTTGATCAATTCCGGCAATTTGTTTTTGAAAGTTCTTTTTTGGACCGCTACGAGGTTGACCCCGAGACGGTTGCAAAGATCAAAACCGATGAAATTGCATTGTTGGAGTTTGGTTTAAAATGGTTGAAATCGGTGCTGTATAAGGACGGTGTTTTTAAACTGAAAGAAAACGCGGCCACGCTTAAAAAATAGATCTTGATGTTGTAACTGCAAAAAAACCCTCCCTGCCCATGGGCAAGGAGGGTTTTTGTTTTACAATAAGGCCGGACAACGGGACAACCCGCTTCGGCGAAAGCTAAAAAAACCGGTGCGGATTTAGTATTTCTCGTAAATAAGCCCTTGCCGGTTTGCCGGATTTTCTAAACGCTCCTCAATATCGACGTTGAAAAAGTCAGCGATGGGCTGCAGCAATTCCGGGTTGTTGACTTGTACCTGGCGAGCAGCTTCCAGGACTTTGTTAAGGCCGTTTTGGGTCATTTTTCCCAGTGGTTGACGGCACCCGCCCGCAGGCATTCCCAGTACGGACATCAGGGTTTTTATGCCCAAGGGATTGCGGGCCCGACAGACCACTTCGCCAAAAGGTGTCTGCTCCATGGTACTAACCGTGACCAAACCAAACAAGGGTGCGAGGGCCTCTGCCAGGCTTTTGGCTTTTTCCAGGTCACCCTGCTCGAGCAGCTGCACCATTTCAGTTACGGCTCCGGGGACAATGTTGGAAGCAACAGATATAACCCCGACTGCTTTGATCTGGGAATTTGTCATCATTTCAAGAGTCATCCCGTCATCGCCGGACAATATCGTAAAGTCCGCCCCGCAGCATTCGCGGGTTCTTTTCATATTGTCGAGGTTCGCCGTGGCCTCTTTCACCGTGTTGACATTATCGAATTCTTTAGCCAGGATGGCCAGATCTTCGGGCAGCAGCTGCGCTCCGGTTCGGCCGGGAATCACGTAAGGGATGATTTCCATGTCAGGGCATGCGGCGGCAACCGGTGCGACATATTCTCTGCGAATTTCAAGAGAACTGGGGCCGTTGTAATAAGGATCAACCAGCAAAACAGCATCGGCGCCAACCTCAACAGCATGCTTTGCCCCAGCCAGGGATTCTTTGGTGTTGTTGCTGCCGGCTCCGGCAATGCACATACATTTGCCGCTGGTTTTCCCGGCAACGCTTTCAATTACCTTGTTGTGTTCGTCCCATGACAGAACCGGGCTTTCACCGGTGGTTCCTACGGCCAAGATACCGGTGATTCCATTTTTAATCTGGAATTCCGAGAGCTTGTCCAGACCCTCATAATCTACGGCACCTTCTTTAAATGGTGTAACAATGGCTGTGAAGCATCCTTTGATCATAACGACCCCCTTTGCGCAAAAAATTAAACATTTCACTTTTTGCGAACGTTTTAGGTGGCAGGCTTTAAGTGTCTGTATATAGACGCAAAACACAACTAAACACCTAACAGTTAAAGCCTGAAACGTGATAAACTCGATTGTTTGCTTAGCTATCAATAGCTGAATGCGTGACTTTTTACAAGAGCATCAACCTTAACCGATACAGAAAAAAGTAAAAGAAAATGAGATCTTATGTCAAGCAAAAAGATCTATGCCAGGGAAAAAGATTGACTTACCAAAAGATTCAGGGCAAAAAGCTATTTTACAATTATTTATGCAACGAGATGGTTTACTGAAACGGCGGTACCGCTGCATAAAAAGCAGCGATTATTTTTAGAGCGGCGCAGCCGCGTTGTATAAAATCACGGAGAGATTTTATTAAAGGATGGTATGATGACAAAAGCAAAAAACGTGCATGAATATATCGCTCAACAAAGAGCCGCCATCGCCGGCAACCCGGAATGCGGAACATCGCATTATAATCTTGCCGTCGCCCTGCTGGGACTGCAACAGTATGATGAAGCTGAAAAAGAGCTGAAGGAAGCCATTTATTGCAGTCCGAACCTGGCCGAAGGGTATGTGCAGTTAGGGGGCATTTGCCTTCAGCAGGGAGATCTGGACGGATGCATGGCCTACAACCAGCAGGCAATCAAGGTCCGGGCCGGCTTTGCCGAAGGTTGGGGCAACATAGGGTTTGTGCATTTACAAAAAGGAGAAGTTGACGAAGCAATCCATGCCCTTAGGAAGGCCATCACTTTTAACGTCAACTTTCTGCAAGCGTATGCCACCCTGGCCAACGCCTATCTTATGAAAGGCTTGATTAACGAGAGCATCGAGGCCAACCTGAAGACCCTTGAACTAGAACCCGGGTTTGCGGTGGCCCACAACAACCTGGCGATTGCCTATCTTGAACAGAACAAACACGATCTGGCCATAGAACATTTTGATAAAGCTGTTGAGCTTGGTTATGCAGTGGCCCCGGAAATGTTAAAGGAAGTCGAGCCGTACCGGGATAAAGCCGACTGAAAAACTGCCGGCACAGATGAAAACCAGACCGCAAGTTAAATATTTTTTGTATAGTGCCGACCAGGCTGTCGATAACAAGAGCGAGGTCTGGACGGCGCCCATCCCTTTGAGCCGCAAACCATCTGATAAAATAGAAAATATTTCAATCAGCCATGGCAACTATTTTTATGCTGTCCGCGATTTTCTGGAAAAAGACAGCTTCAGGCTAATTTTGTCGGCACTTTCTCAAGAAATTCGTCAAGATGTCACCCTCGGCAAATTAAAAGAAATCCGCATTTATCTTGAAAAACACGGAGAATTTTACCATCCGGCCCGCATTGAAACGTTTTTGCCGGAGTCGATAGTTTCTTTCGTGTTGAATGTGGCCGTGTCCGGTGCCGGCAAAGATTGCGCTCAAAGAGAATACCGGCTTTTACAAAAACTCAACAAAAACTTTTCGTTTTCATTTCTACCCATGGTTTTCGGCCGGGGCAGGGTCTTTATAAAAGCCGCCAACCTTGAGCTGCAAATGTTTTTGGGAGAATGGCTCAAGGGCTACAACGAATTTCACCTTTCCCGCGATCCGTCAGATGATAAATTAAAAATGGTTGTATGGGACCCGGAAGCCGGCAGCTACTTTCTCACAGCCAGACAGACCATGGAGCTTTACCGGCAGGCTGCCATGGTTCTTACCGCTTACTATAATGTCGAAACTTTTGAACATATATTTTCCTGGCATCATGCTGCCGGCGACTTTGTTGTTAAATGCCAAAACGACAAGGTTGATGTAAAGCTTGTTACCGTAAGACAATACGGTCCCATGTTTGCAGGCAACAACGGGTCTGACCCCCAAAACCCGGACGCTGTCATAGTGTTGGAGGCACTGCTGGTCTTTTTTTTGAATCTGGCCATGCGGATGCGTCTCGACCGACTGGACGGAACCGGAGAAATAGTATGGTCGGGCAAAATTGCCGTGAAACAGTCTTTGAAGGGTTTTTTAGACGCCTTGGCCTTAAAGTCGCCCGGCAGTCTGATGGCGGAACCTCTGGTCGATTGTTTCCAACAACACCTGTCTTCTTATACCCGTTCGGAGCTGCTTGCTTTGAATCGAGCTCTGGTCGCTAAATATCATCCCCGATCTCCGGACCTTGCGGTTATTAAGCAGCATCTTGCACAACACGTAGATGATTTGTACGCCGCCGCCAAAGATTGTAAAGCATCTTCGTAGTCCCAGATAGATCTATGGCACAACATAGAGGGTTTTGTTAGGCTTTAAGTACTAGATAAAGTGCAAAAAAGGCTTTAAAAATAAAACGGCCCCGGAGCATTACAAGACCATGCTTTTCTATTGACAAGACACAATAATAATTCTATATCTCCTGCTTTGGATGCTCAAAGTTTTATTGTAATACATATAGTTATTCGAAAGAACAAATCAGACAACATCATGAGAGGAGGTGACCAGGACTGCCCCAGAGGGGAAAAGCGAAAATTCTTTTTTATTTTATAGAGGATGGCAAATTTTTCAATTAGAATGGAGGTAACGATATGGCAAAACATGAAACCCCTTTGCTGGACCAGCTTGAAAGCGGTCCGTGGCCGAGTTTCGTGTCCGATATCAAGCAAGAGGCCGAAGCAAGAGCAAAAAATGAAAAGGGAGTAGAGTACCAGATTCCCGTGGATGTTTGTGAGGATCTTCTGGGCATACTTGAACTTTCCTTCAAGCATGGCCGAACCCACTGGAAACACGGTGGAATCGTCGGTGTCTTCGGTTACGGCGGCGGTGTCATCGGCCGGTATTGCGACCAGCCCGAGATGTTTCCGGGTGTGGCCCATTTTCACACCATGCGGGTCAACCAACCGGGCGGCAAGTTCTATACCAGCGAATTTTTGAGGCAGCTTTGTGATGTCTGGGATATGCGCGGCAGTGGCCTTACCAACATGCATGGATCCACCGGCGACATTATTCTGCTAGGCACCACGACACCCCAGTTGGAAGAGATCTTTTTTGAATTGACCCACACATATAATCAGGATCTGGGCGGCTCCGGTTCAAACCTTAGAACGCCTGCCGACTGTGTGGGCGAGGCCCGCTGTGAGTGGTCCTGCTACGACACCCAGGCTCTGTGCTATGATCTTACCCAGGAATATCAGGACGAACTCCATCGGCCCGCCTTTCCGTATAAATTCAAATTCAAATTCGACGGCTGCCCCAACTGCTGCGTGGCATCCATCGCGCGCGCGGACATTGCCTTTATCGGCACCTGGAAAGATGATATCCGCCTCGACCAGGAAGCGGTTGCAGCCTATGTGGGCGGTGAGTTTCCACCCAACGGCGGCTCGCATTCAGGTCGGGACTGGGGCCCCTTTGATATCAAAAAAGAGGTCATCGACCTTTGTCCCACCGGCTGCATGCAGTATGCCGACGGCAAACTTGCCATCGACAATAAAGAATGCAACCGCTGCATGCACTGCATCTCCGTCATGCCCCGCGCACTGCGAATCGGCAATGATCGAGGCTGTTCCATTCTGGTGGGTGCCAAGGCGCCCATCCTGGACGGTGCCCAGATGGGCTCTCTACTGATTCCGTTTATCAAGGTTGAAGAACCTTACGACGAAATTAAGGAAGTCATTGAAAATATCTGGGACTGGTGGATGGAAGAAGGCAAGAACCGCGAACGTCTGGGTGAACTCATGAAACGTCAGGGTTTCCAGAGGCTGCTCGAAGCGTGTAACCTTAAGCCGGATCCGCGGATGGTTCAGGAACCACGCACCAATCCGTATATCTTCTGGAAAGAGGATGAAGTTCCAGGCGGATTCCAACGCGATATCAACGAATTCAGAAAACACCATCTGAGATAGGGGGTAAAGACTATGGCATTTGTATCTTCAGGTTACAATCCTGCAAAGCCGATGGAAAATAGAATCACCGATATCGGTCCGAGAAAATATGATGAGTTTTATCCGCCGGTTATCAAAAAGAACAAGGGCAAGTGGCTGTATCATGAGATCCTGCAGCCCGGCGTGCTGGTGCATGTGGCTGAATCCGGCGATGAAGTCTATACGGTCAGAGTCGGCGGTATCCGCCTTATGAGCGTGTCGTTGATCCGTGAAGTCTGTGACATTGCGGATAAACATTGCGACGGACACATGCGCTTTACCACCCGCAACAACATCGAGTTCATGGTGGACAGCAAAGACAAAGTACAGCCGCTGGTCGATGATCTCGAAAGCCGCAAGTTTGACGGCGGCAGTTTCAAGTTCCCCGTGGGCGGCACCGGTGCCGGGGTGACCAATATCGTCCACACCCAGGGCTGGATTCACTGCCATACACCGGCAACGGACGCATCCGGTCCGGTTAAGGCCACCATGGATGTGCTGTTCGATGATTTTAAAAACATGCGCTTGCCGGCGCATGTGCGCGTCTCTTTGGCCTGCTGTTTGAATATGTGCGGCGCAGTGCACTGTTCGGATATTGCCATTTTAGGCTATCACCGCAAGCCGCCGCTGATGGACCATGAATATTTGGACAAGATGTGCGAAATTCCGCTGGCCATCGCGTCCTGCCCCACGGCGGCGCTCAAGCCGGGGAAAATGGAGCTGGAAGACGGCACCTCGGTTAAAAGCATTATGGTCAACGAGCCCCGCTGTATGTTCTGCGGCAACTGCTACACCATGTGCCCCTCCATGCCTTTGGCCGACACGGAAGGCGACGGTATCGTCATCATGGCCGGCGGCAAGGTGTCCAACCGCATCAGTGCACCCAAGTTCTCCAAGGTCGTTGTGGCCTTTTTCCCCAACGAGGCGCCGCGCTGGCCCCAGACCACGGACTGTATCCAGAAAATGATCGAGGTCTATGCCGCCGATGCCAATAAATACGAGCGTCTGGGCGAGTGGGCCGAGCGGATCGGGTGGGAACGGTTCTTTGAAAAGTGTGAACTGGAATTTACCCATCATCTGATCGACGATTTCCGTGATCCGGCGTATTATACCTGGCGCCAGACAACTCAGTTTAAATTCTAACAAAACAACCCGCAGGGGGGCACGAACGTGCCCCCCTGTAACTAATGAAAATAAGACAAGAGGCTTTATAATGGATCAAGCGGAAGCAACAGAAAAAATTGTAGCAGCGCTGCAAAAGAAAAAAAGTAAAACCAAGTTTTACTTCAACGAATTGGCTAAAATACTCGATTTAAAGCCCCGAGCAGCTAAAAAGCTGATTAACATAATGGTCACAGATGAAGTCCTGGAATACTGGTCCAGCGGCAGCACTTCGCTGTACGGACTCAAAGGGGTTGGCAAGCAGGCTGCCGCCGAACACGAAGACGAATAATAAGAGCCGGTGCGTTTGGCTTAAAAAAAGACCGAACCAGCCATAGGGTTTTGAGCAGCCCCCATGCAGCAGAAAGATATGGATTTTCCCCGAATTTTAATTTCAGCTCTGCGAGGAGGGGCGGGAAAGACCATCCTGTCGATCGGCATCACGGCGGCATGGAAAAAGCTCGGAAAGAACGTAGCGCCTTTTAAAAAAGGTCCGGATTATATTGATGCAGGCTGGCTATCCCTTGCGGCCGGCCGGCCCTGCCATAATCTGGACACCTTCCTGATCGAAACAAAGCATATCCTGCAGTCATTTCTATTCCATTCCAGCCAAGGTGATATCGCCGTCATTGAAGGCAACCGGGGTCTTTACGACGGTATTGACATTCAGGGGAGTACCAGTACGGCAGAGCTGGCCAAACTGCTGCACGCGCCGGTTGTGCTGTGTATCGATTGTACCAAATCGACCCGCACCATGGCCGCAGCGGTTTTGGGCTGCATGCAGTTCGACCCCGGAGTCGACATCAAAGGGGTGATTCTCAATCGGGTTGCCGGTCCCCGGCATGAAAAAATCCTGCGCCAAAGCATCGAACATCACTGTAATATTCGCGTCTTGGGAGCTGTGCCGAAACTGGGCAAGCAGAATTTTCCGGAGCGGCACATGGGGCTTGTTCCCACCCAAGAACACGCCTGGGCTCAGGAGTCCATCGATGCTGCCGCCCAAATCGCCACAAATTACCTGGATCTTGACGCCCTGGCTGAAATCGCCGGCCAGGCCCCAAATTTGGGGTCAGAAGGCATTCACTATCCAGCATCCCCGCTGAAGCGGGTTCTCCGCTGCGCTCCGACCGGCAACCAACATTCAGCACTCCGGATAGGCGTCATCAAGGATTCCGCCTTTCAGTTTTATTATCCTGAAAACATCGAGGCGCTGGTCGATGCCGGGGCCAAGACGGTTTTTATCAGCCCCCTTACAAGCGAGACAATTCCGCCCGTAGATGCCCTGTATATCGGCGGCGGCTTCCCGGAGACCCACGCCGAGCAGCTGTCAGACAATGTAACGTTCAAGGCGCAGCTTAAATCCCTGGCCCAAGACGGCCTGCCCATATACGCGGAATGCGGCGGTCTGATGTACTTAGGAGAGGAGCTTGTTTTGGACGAAAAGTCGTATCCCATGGCCGGGGTTTTGCCGGTGGTATTCGGTTTTTCGAAAAAGCCCCAGGGGCACGGCTACACTATTGTGGTCGTTAAAGAAAAAAATCCGTATTTTGAAGTCGGTGCCGAACTAAAGGGTCATGAATTTCACTATTCGCGGGTTTTACAATGGCGAGGTGCTGCCAAGGATCTTGTCTTTGGCATGAAAAGAGGGACAGGTTTCATCGACAACAAAGATGGTGTCCGTTACAAAAACGTTCTGGCAACATATACCCACCTGCATGCTCTGGGCTCACCTGCCTGGGCCGAGTCGATCGTCCGCAATGCAATTTCTTACAAAAATAAAATCGCTGGCGCGATTTTATGAAATGCGGCTACACCGCTAAACAGAGCGGGCATTCTTATTTAAGAATGCCCGCTTTGTTATTATAAAATCGCCCCGGCGATTTTATTTTTTCTTCTTTTTGGGATGACACATTTTACATTTTGCTTTTGTGGGTGCATACCCCTCGTCTTTAGATTTCAATTTCATTTTTTTGTTGTATTTTTTGTGGCAGCCCTGGCAGTTTGCATGCATGGCGTTGGCGTGGTAATCGTTGATGACGTCTTTCTTTTTAAGCTTCTTTTTCTTTCTTGTTTTGGTATTGATATAAGCGGGTTTTTTGTGGCACTCAATGCAGTTTTTGACTTCGTCGCCCTCTTTTAGATCCTTCAGCGGGATACTTTTTCCATCTTCTGTTTCTTCATGGTGACAGTCCCCGCAGCCGTTTGGGTAAAGATCCGGGTGCTTTTCAGCGTATTCGGTCATATGTTTTTTGTGCGTAAAGACAAGGATGCTCTCTTTGTGTTCTTTATAGGCTTTGTTATTCATGGGGATCTCATCTTTTACCTCGGTACCGGCATATAATCCGGCAGCAGCAAAGAGGACCGCAATTCCAGCAACCATTGCAACGATTAGAAATTTTTTGCTCATATCTCTTCTTTACCCCCCTTCAAGATAAATTTATAGTGCTATAAATATATTTTTTAAAAAGCGTGATTCATATACCAAGGACACCTATATCTGTCAATGGCAAAGAGAAATTTTAGAATCTAAAGCAGCATGGCTTAGCCCGAATTTCTCATGAAGATTTTTTGGCTGTGCAAACAGCAAGAAACTGTATTAAAAACAACCTATTATGCAAACACCGTGTAGCGTTGACTAAAAACACTATGTTTTGAACCTTATAATTTTAAAAAATAAATTCTTCACCCTTCGGGCAGGCCTGATTCGTCCATTTGCTGTGTTATAAGGGGTTCGCGGTAGTGCACTACAGCTTCACCCCTTATGCCTTGCAAATGAACGAATCAGACCTGTGAGAAACCCGGGCTAGGAAGTATCTGGGGCGGCTTCTTCAAGAGATTTCTTTTTGCCGAAAATTTTAGCGCCGATAATACTGATTTCATACAGTATCATCAACGGAAGCGCCATCATGATCTGGGTGACGACATCGGGCGGGGTTAAAATGGCTGCAAAAACAAAGAATAAGAGCAGGGCATACTTTCTGTTTTTCTTCAGAAAATCAACCGAGACGATGCCCAGTTTGGCAAGAAACGTTATGACTAAAGGGAGTTCAAAAACAAGCCCGAAAGCTAGCAGCAGTTTGGCCGAAAAAGCCAGATATTCTTTCATGGATGGAAGCGGCCGGATAGTGTCGGTGGCAAAGCCTAAAAAAAATTTAAACCCGAACGGAAAGACAATAAAGTATCCGAAGAGAGCGCCGCCGATAAAAAACACGGATGATAGCAACACAATCGGTATCAGGTGACGCTTTTCTTTATTATACAGACCGGGCGCCACAAACATCCAGAATTGATAGATAATTACCGGTGCCGCCAGCATGAGTCCGGCCAGGAACGCCACTTTTAAGTACGTAAAGAAGGCTTCGGGAAGGCCGGTGAAGATAAGGTTGTCCCGGGTGTTCATGACCGATATCAAAGGACGGGTCAAGATTTGAAACAGCTTTTCCTTGAATCCGTAAGCCGCAACAAACCCGATACCGACGGCAACAAAACAGACGATGAGGCGTTTCCGAAGTTCTTCAAGGTGCGCGGTAAAAGGGATTTGATCTTCGGTTTCCATCGACTAATAATCCTCCATATCTTCCACGTCAGATTCCGGCGAAGTCTTTTTTTCCTCGGGCTGATCAGGGTCGTTCTCATCAACAGCTTCGTATCCAACTCTTGTGTCCGTCTTTTCTTTGATATGGTCGTCAATATCCTCAAAGGCATTTTTAATGTCCGTAAAGTCCGTATCGAGCTCCATGGTTTCTTTAAGTTCTGCTGTCGCCTTTTTAAACTCACCGAAAGCACGGCCTAAAGATTTTGCCAGATCAGGCAGCTTTTTGGGGCCAATGACAATCAGGGCGATCGCCAGAATCAAAAACATTTCAGGCATGCCGATGCCAAACATAAAAAACTCCTAGGTGTTTGCTGTTTAGAATGTAGTTGTTAATCAGTAATGCTACGAAGACACTCAGATGTAAAAGTCATTTTTCATTGAGTATTCGGCTGCTTTGCATGCACAAATGACCAATGGCAACCTGTTAGCAGCAAATCAGGTCTTTAATGTTCAGTTTAAAGCTTACTTTCAACACTTCGTGACCGGTTACATCTTGTTAAAAGCTTATCATTCAATTGCACTCTTTGTGCCTTAGTGTCTTAGTGGCTGAAAAACTAATTTAAAAGAATCAATTAAGTACTTGTTTTGTAAAAGAGAGTCAAGCAAAACACTTAAGTCCGGAAAAAATTTCACAAACAACTTCTTCACAAGAAATCCGGACTAACCCGGCTTAAGAATCAGAAAATAGAGCCGGCCCGGGTGTTGCATATGACCGGCTGCAATTTCTGCATATGATCCGCTTCCCCAGAAAAGGTCCGCGCGACCAGGGCCGCGGATGGCTCCGCCTGTGTCCTGGCTAAGAACAAGTCTGCCGAAATTTGTCCAGCTGCTAATCTGTCCATCGGCATTGATTAATGGTTGTTGTGTTTCGATAAAGACAAGCGCCGGCAGAGGAAATATGCGTCTGTCCAGAGCTATTGACCTTCCGGGCGTCAACTTGACATTAAGGCAGCCTAACGGACCATCTTTTTCTATTTTAAAGAATACGTAGCTTGGGTTGTAATTTAAAATATTTTCAGCCTCTTCTGGATGACTGTGTAAATATTCGCGGATTTTTTGCATCGACATCTCTTCGCGCGCTATTTTGCCCTCGTCGATGAGCAGTTTGCCAATGCTGCGATAGGGGTGACCATTGGTGTCGCTATAATGAACATTAATGGTATTGCCGTTGTCTAAATAAATCTTGCCCGATCCCTGGATTTGCAAAAAAAAGAGATCAACCGGGTCTTTGATCCAGGCCAGCTTGCGAGCCCTGCCTTCCAGGACCTCGCTGTTGGCAATTTCCTTGCGATCATAGTAAGGTACGACGGTTTTACCTGCAAGTCGGCCGGTTATTTTTTCACCATTGTATTTTGGAGAAAATGGAGCAAGATCGATTTTAATAAGATCATCAGGGAGGGTGAAAACCGGCACCTGATATTCAGCATTCTGATTGAGACTCCCCTGCAATAAAAGTTCGTAATATCCTGTAAAAAGTACCTGGCCGCGCTTGTCATGACCTATAGAGCTGTAAACCAGGTAGTTCGATTTAATAAAGGACTTCAGGTCTTTGGTTGATGGGTTTTCTCTTATAAAATCAAGAAAATATTCAAGCGACATGATCATATGCGAGGCCGTGAAAGAATCCTTTCCGAACTTAAAAGTGCTCTCGGAAGAAATCTGCTTTAGGTATTTTATGCTCTGCAGAATGCTGTGTTCTAATCCGTCATACAGCATGTCATCGGTAAATCCGGGATAGGAGGATGCAGAAAGCTTTTCCAGTGGATATTTTTTTACGGCGCATCCTGCAAAAAACAAAGCAAGCACGGTAGTTAGCAATATAACCGCAATATTTTTGTAGAGAAATGAATGTTTCATAATTAGGTGTTGTCCGCAGTCCGTTGTCAGTGGTCAGTACCCTAATCGAGCGAAACGCTCGATGTCCGTTGTTCGTTGTCAGTTGTCCGTAGCTAATTTAGAGGCATTAAAGTCTTGATTTATAAATCTTCACCCAAAGCGTTATCATAACGCCGGATAAGCCGAGTTAGACTTACAACTGACAACGGACAAAAAGCAACGGACACTTTGAGCTTTAACTCAATTCGGGTAATTCTCAGATCAAAAATAAAATAGCAACCGATTCGCTCATATACAATTGAATTGACAGCAATTGTCATCCTTTGCAGCGGACAACGGGCAACCAACAATGGACATTGCCCATACTATTATTCTAATTGGGGCGAAGACTCTGAGGTCGCATCTTGGCTATCTGGTCGTATAAAGGTTCCGCTTTTTCCGCCCGATTTTTTAAGAAGACAGATGTCAGAGATGGTCATGGCCTTATCGTAAGATTTGCACATATCATAAATTGTCAGCGCAGCTACAGATACGGCTGTCAGGGCTTCCATTTCAACACCTGTTTGACCGCAGATTCGAACCGTTGCCTCTATCTTAAACGCACAAGCATCTTTTTCCGGATAAAAATCGACGGCAATATGGGTTATATTGATTGGATGGCACATGGGAATAAGGTCTGACGTCTTTTTTGCTGCCATGACGCCGGCAATTCTGGCTGTCTCGAGGACATTCCCCTTTTTAACTTTTTGGTTTTGTATTTTTTCAAAAGTTGCCGGGTTCATGGAAACGACTCCCTGGGCAACGGCAGCCCTTTCGGAAGGCGTTTTATCGGTTACATCCACCATCCGCACCTGCCCTTGCTCGTCGATGTGTGTAAATTTTCCCATAAAGTACTCCATTTCCGGTTTGTCCGGGGTTAGGTAGTGCCATCC
>JAQYVG010000330.1 GCA_030145595.1 Desulfobacterales bacterium
ATTGCGGTACCGCAGATCATGGCAAGAACATCCACATAGACACGCTCTTTGGCCTTCTCGGTGATCCAACCGATCACAAAGACCGCCGGCAGAAATCCCACAAGGTATCCGCCGGTCGGTCCCACCAAACGCCCTATTCCTCCGAGGCCGCCGGCAAAGACAGGAAGTCCCAGAGCACCGGCTAAAATATATACCCCCACGCTTGCAAGGCCCCAGCGACTCCCTAACAAAAGACCTGCAAGCAAGATAAAAAGATTCTGGAGAACAATCGGAACCGGACCAATGGGTATGGCCAGGTAGGCCCCTGCCGCTGTCAGCGCCGCCAGCAGCGAAGCATATACCATCATTCTAAGCTGGATATTTGGGGTCATACAATTTTCTCTCAATTAGGGTTAAACATTCACCCGATATCTGATGCCGGATACTTGATACTTGATACTCGATAAATAAAATCGTGAAACGCGAATTTTGCACGAGTCGTAGGTATTCATATGCAAGTTGAGCGAAGCGAAATCCCGTCGCCGGGGGCATTTAAGGGCGAAGCCATAGTATACTATTGCGAGCCCTTAATAACGCAGCAGATGAAGGCCTCCAGATCGTACAAGATTACTGGTGAAAGCAGTCACCATAGATTACCTTTTGGTTCGTGCCGTCTGCAAGTTTCAAGACCAACGCACCGTTTTCATCCACATCCACGGCAAGGCCCTGGTAAGTCCTGTTGGCTGTGACGATTCTGACGTGGCGATTCAGGGTCATGGTATATTGCTTCCATTCAGAAATTACATCATCAAGGGACTTGCCATTCATGTAGCTTTCAAACTCATCCAGAAACTCTGATAAAAGGCTTTTCCTTGCAACATTGCGGCCAAGTATTTTTTTTAATGAAGATGCCTTTACTTCATCGGGAGTTGGATCGTTATTTACGTTGATTCCCACACCAATATTGATAAACGTAACCATATCGGCTTCAGCCTCCATTTCTGAAAGCATCCCCACAAGCTTTCTATCGCCTATCAAAATGTCGTTGGGCCACTTGACCATGGCTTCAACAGCAAACATTCTTCGTAATGTACGCACCAGAACCAATGCCGCAGCAAAATTGACCCTGGCGCTTATAACCGCGGGTATTTGCGGCCGGAGCACCATTGTAAAATAAAGACCTCCGGGAGAGGAAAGCCAGATCCGCTTTAAGCGTCCGCGCCCTTTGGTCTGCTCTCCGGCAACCACCACGGTAAAATCGGGGCATGTTTTTCTTGCCAGATCTCTGGCAATATCCATGGTGGAACTCACTTTATCAAAATAATGCAGCTTTGATTCTCTTTGCGGAAATTCCCATGGAAAAAGTACGTCAGGATCGTTGATCAGCCGATAGCCTTTGGCTGTTGCATCTATATGGTAACCAAATTCCTTGAGTTTCTGAATGTGTTTCCAGACATTAACTCTTGACACACCGAGTTTAGAGCTGAGCTCTTCCCCGGAAATCACAGCTTTTGCATCCCGTAATTGGTTAAAAATACGACCTTTCATTTCTACCTTTTCGTTAATCTTCAATACAACATTGGTTAACGAAACAAAACTTAAAAGTCAAACCAATTATCACGGATTTCTAATCAATCGGAGATTTTTTAAAATTGTAAAGTGAAATTATCAATTTCGACGGAATAAAGAGTGTAGCCGCAATTGAGCGAAAGTCGATGATGCCCCAGATCCAAGGCGTCCAAGGGTGAAGCCGTAGTATGCTACTGCGAACCCTTGGCAACGCGGGAGATGGGGTGTCATCGACTTTCGCTCAAAACAGTATAGGCGGTTCACATGGGATATGAACCGCCTATACAAAGCGAATGGAGGAAAGTAGAGCAAACCTTTGGGTTAGTTGCTCAAACTTTTCATGCTAACTCTATTACAATGCCACAATGTAGCATGTCAAGTAGTTTTTTATTTTTTAACATACAAAGTCGATGGCTTTGCGATTTTTACAATTTTTTCAATAACTTTTCGTGGATGTTGTCAAATCCGCCGTTGGACATGATCAGGATAAGATCACCGGAGCAAGCTGTGTTCACAAGAAAATCGATAATCGTTGCGGTATTCGGGAAATAATACGCGTCTTTACCTTTGTTTTTAAGATCAGCCACCAGCTTTTCAGACGAGAAGCGTTCATCAGGCTTGATCTTATCAAGACGCGAAGGCTCGCGGATGCAGACAAGATCGGCCTCGTCAAATGAAAGCGGATAGACATCCTGAAACACCTTGCGCATGCTGGAGTTGGTCCTAGGTTCAAATACGGCCAGCAGACGCCCGCCCGCGTGAAATGGTTTAAGCGCCCGGATGGTCTCTTTAACCGCGGTGGGATGATGGGCAAAATCATCCATAACCGTAATGCCGTTTTTTATTCCGCGAACTTCCTGCCGCCGCTTTATGCCTTCAAAAGTTTCAATAGCCCCTGCAATGACCTCGGCCGGAATCTTAAGGTGATGGGCCACTGCAATGACGGATAAAGCATTCAGCAAGTTGTGCTCACCAGCGAGTTTGGTCTTAAAGTTTCCAAACACTTTCCTCTGATTCAAAACTTCAAAAAAGGTCCACGGCGGGTCGATGGAAACCGCTCCCAAACGCCATGCAGATGCCGGACCACTGCCGTATTTTATAACCTTACACTGCCTGCTTTGGATCAGACCGGCAACACCGTCATCATCATTGCACGCAAACAGGGTGTGCTGCGGGTCAATACCGGAGATAAAGGTATCAAAAGACTGTTTTACATGCTCAAAATCTTTAAAAATATCGGCATGATCAAATTCTACACTGGTCATTATGGTTGCAAAAGGATTGTAGTGTAAAAACTTGGGGCCCTTGTCAAAAAAAGCCGTGTCATACTCATCGCCTTCGATAACGATATAATTCCCTTTCCCGAAAGCGTAATTACTGTTGAAATTTTTTAAGATCCCGCCGATCATAAAGCAAGGGTCAAGCCCGGCTGTATGCAGAACCCAGGCTAAAATGGACGATGTTGTGGTTTTGCCGTGCGTACCGACCACAAGAAGCGGCTTTTTGCCGGCTGCCAAAAAATAATTCACGGCCTGGGGCATGGAACAAAAATTAAGACCCATTTGCTGCATTTTTACAACCTCGGAATTATCCCTGGAAACGGTATTGCCGACAACCACCAATTCCGGGCCATATGAAATATGCTCCGCTTCAAAACCCTGGGATATCTTGATGCCTTTTCTTTCAAGGAAATCGCTCATGGGCGGATAGACACTCTGATCAGAACCGGTAACAGTAAAACCCATATCCTTCAGTGCGCTCGCCAGAGCCCCCATGGCAGTACCGCAAATAGCAATAAGATGTATCTTTTGGATTTTCTCGGGAATGCAGTTTTTACTTAAGTCCATAGTTACAGCCTAGATGTGTTTGAGTAGAGTAGAGGAGCAGGTGACAATATTTAGGCTTCGGCATACATCCGTATCAGGGTTTCCCCGTCGTGGCTCATTATCCGCATGCCATGCATTGCGACCTGA
>JAQYVG010000331.1 GCA_030145595.1 Desulfobacterales bacterium
CGGCCGTAACTCTTCTCTGCAAACGATGAGGCCTTTCTTAAAAGGCTATCATCACCTGAATCGGGATATAGCGTCGTCCACAGCCGCCTTCAGATCATCCAATTCTTTCTCCAATTCTTCTTTGAGATTTTCCCTAGTGTTCTCGCTTACATCTTGCAAGTCTTTCAATTTTGCCAGTACTTCATCTGTCTTTTGCCTCAGCGCCTGGAAATGTTTGATAACCTCAGCGTTGACTTCCGTTTTCGAGCTCTTTTTCTCAGCTTGAATTTCATCAATTTGGTTACCCAAACCCTTGGCCAATTTTCTTCTCATCTTCCAATAAGCGTTAGTGTGCTGCATTGTTTTGTCCTCTTTTCACGCTACAAACGCGGATCAACATGGCCTGGACCTCCGCACTCCGGAATGTAACAGGTGGCATCGATGAAATCATCCTTTTCGCCACATTCAGGACAAACATACAGTGGCTTTGCGGCAGTTAAAAGAAATCCGCACTTGTTACATTTCCAGTAGATCAGCCCACAATCGGGGCAGATATCCGCCCTAAACCTACCGTCGGCTGTGTAGCCACAAAGTGCGCATACATATTTTTCTGGTTCTTTTTCCATTTCATTTACCCCCTGTTTTTTTAATCGTTCTTTCTAATGTGAGAATACATTTTAATTTTTTCTCACGCTCTTCGATCAGCCGGGATAGAGACTCTTCAATCCTCCGACAGAGCCTCTGTGTTCAGGCACATTGGCTAGCTGCATAAGGGCCAGGTAGCCTCTTTTATACTTTTCTATGACTTCCCTTAAGGTCCCTGTATTTGCAATGTATATCTCAACTCCAGCTGCCGAGAGTGTGCGTACTGCGTTCGGGCCAAAATTTCCGGATACAACAGCCTTGGCCCCTTTGGATGTCACAAGCCGGGCAGACTCAATCCCTGCCCCTCCACCCGAAGCGACACCCTCATTATTAAAGGCCTCAAAACTCATGTCGTTTGTATTCACGATAATAAAATAGGCACACCGACCGAAGCGTGGGTCAAGCTGTGCATCAAGATCTGTGCCCATCGATGAAATTGCAATCTTCATAACCCCTCCCTTCATTTTATCCGACCTTCCCAGGAAGGTCGCGGTGTCAATGGATTAATAGTTTCACGATCATTACAAATGATGAAAAAATATGATTAACCATGTTGTTCGCCCTTGTTTAATATTTCATACAGCATAAAGTGTGCCATCCTGTCATGGACATTATAGATGCTTCAAATTCAACCAGTTAATTTTAATGGGGCGATTTAAGGGTTTTTCTGTGAAATGAAAATTTAGAAAAATATCGAAATCTCTTTTCGCAAAATTCCGAAATCAAAAAGACCATCATAAACAACATCAAAGGGAATAGAAAATTACGGGGGATAACGGACTTTCAAGAGTTCAAAAAGGTAGGCGGCGTCATGACGACTGAAGCACGCCGCAGAGCGCCGGTGGTGAGAGTTAAAAAAAGAAGTCATGGGGCAGGAGCCACATCATTGTAGTAACTCCCGCCCCTCATGGGTTAAGCACCGCTTTCATATTTAAAGGAAAGGTTTACTCTGGCGCGATAAGCGGAGACCTTTCCATTCTCGACCTTCATATCGAGTTTAGTAACTTCCGCGATTCTCAGATCCTTAAGGGTCTTGCCGGCAATCTCCACAGCATTTTTGGCAGCTTCCTCCCAAGAAACATCGCTTGTTCCTACCAATTCAATAATTTTGTAAATGGACGCACTCATGATTTTCCTCCTTGTTGCTTAGTAAATTAACTTCTCAATAACTGTAAGTGTAATCCCCTCACCTCCGTACAAAGTACCGGTCAAGCTTTTGCTCTCTCACCAAAAAACTCTAATTGCTTAATTTCTTCGACTTCTACTATAGTCCTCCTCCTCACTTTCGTATTGCTCCTGAAGATTTATAAAAAAGCTAACCACATCAGTAGAACTATTATCTTCAATCAGCGATGTGATCACTTCATGGGTGACACTGTCCATGATATCTATGCCCCATCCCAAGTCTTCAAGCTCCCGGTTAATGGTAGAAATTGCGGAATACTCACTGTCGCCAATTACATTAAAAGCATCTCTAACAAGTCCCGGGATTTCAATGGGCATAAATCCTTTTGTTTTAAATTTCTGAAACAAATCATTTAATCTTATTTCCATCTTATTACCCTCCTCAACAAATCCTTCCGGGAAGCCATTACTTTTGCCCAAGGCAGATTGCAACAATCCAATTTGTTACGAATTCTCCGTGGCATAAAACGTGCCGTTAACATTTATTCTTGATAAATGTTGTGACTTGGCACGGATAGTTATGTAGAAGCGGCCCTTTTATGGTTTTATTACTACATAATCAAAACGGCTCAATCAGAGCTCATAATCGCCTTCCATTCTAATCATCTCTTTCTCCTTTCTATAATTTTATCGACAATTAATTCATATCCATGTGCTGCTTCGGAATTCGGATATTTCTCCAGATAGGATTGCCCTGCTGCAAGGCAATCCGGTATGTATGGATCAATGGGAATCCGGCCCAGGTAGCGAACATTCATGATAATTGCTTCTCTGAACGTTCTTTCCCCGGTTTTATCGCATTTTTTACAAAAGAAACCGCTCATATTTTCTACGAAACCCAAAATAGAATTTTGGGCGTTTTCGTATAAATTCATCAATTCTCTAACGTGATCTCTTACATGAGGAAGATATTCTTTTTCGGGGTCTGAAACGAAAATGACTTTGGCATCATGAATCGCATGGGCCACGGCAAGCGGTTCATCACCAGTACCCGATATTGAATCGATGATGAGATAATCCAAGTCTCCCCAATTTACGTCAGCAATGAACCGGTCAATGACATGCGTTTTCAAATCTCCTCGCAGGTCCACGGCCTGGTCCACATCCTTCATAATGGATTCAAAAGATATCACTTTCAGATAATCTGAATAGGATTCGGGGACAAGTTGCTTATTTACATCGGTTTCATAAATTCCTTGGAGCCCGAGCATTCTGCAAACATTTGTGCCATGTAGATCGAGACCTATCAGGCCGACCTTCACCTTTCTTTTTGAAAGGGCAACTGCTAAATTGGCAGCCAGGCTTGTTTTTCCGACGCCCCGTTTGTTGCTCGCAACTATGTATTTATGCCGGATTAAGGACAGGGAATCGTGATTGACCCGGCCTTGTTCAGCCCTCCCGGAATCCATATTCTGTCGAAATGGAGGATCAAAATTTTCGGATGAATTACCCATAACACCTCCTACATATAATTAATTAAACATTGTGACTTCTCTCAGTGCATGATATGTGCCACACGAAAACAGGATGTGGATATAACTATGAAATAATTCTTGTGTCCTATGCTTTTGGGCCCTGCGCCCCCCTCCTTTGTTGGCCGTAAAACCTATAAGCATTTCCAGTTAGCTGACACCAAAAACATCACCTTAAAAATTATATTTCCATTGGTACTATCCGTGTTAGTCCTTTTGATTTAGAAATTTTGC
>JAQYVG010000332.1 GCA_030145595.1 Desulfobacterales bacterium
GGTCTGGTTGGCCCACTGCAACCTGTAGCTTGATTATCCTACCCGTAGATTTTCGACTTTTAAATGAATAAACATTGCCAGACGTGCCACTTTGTGGCAGTATTGTTTTGACAAAACATCTTTTCTGTTTTAAATTCACGAAATATATGGAATGTATAGAAAGTAATCTCGTGCATTTGCTTTCCAGTTTAGTTGGAGAAGAGGGTTTAAGGATTCAAGGGTCCAAGGGGTCAAGTGTTTGCTTTCAGTCGATTTCATCATCGCTTTGAGCATCCTTTCAACTTTTGCTATTAGGGCATAGATATTTTAAAGTATTTCACTCGAACCCTTGAATCCTTAGGATCACTCCAACTCTTTTGGAGATGACCCACATTTATTACAACTATGGAGATCTAACCATGGAGAAAGATTTAGAAGAGCTGGATCAGTCCTGTAAAACAGAGGCTGAAGAATTGTCGCAAAGCAGAAAACAACTTCCGGAAATTACCGAAAAGATCATTGCAAACTGTTATGATTCAGAAGGTTTTACGCATACCCACAGCGACCATGACCCCATCCCTTCCGAGGGGTATATTATCGATGTCATCGATAAATTAAGAAAAATTCTTTTTCCGGGCTATTTTTCCAAGGGCAAGGTCGATGCGATCAATATGAAATACAACATCGGCCAGACCGTTTCAGTCCTTTTTGATATGATTTCCGAACAGATTGCCCACAGCATCCGGCATGAATGCCTCAGGTACGACCTGTCCTGCAGCAACTGCGAGGAGCAGGGCCAGAAAATTGCTCTCGACTTTCTGGAGTCGATTCCGTCTTTGCGACAAATACTGACAACAGATGTCCGGGCTATTTATGAGGGCGATCCCGCCTGCAAAAGCTATGACGAGATTATTTTCTGCTATCCGGGGCTTTTTGCCATTACCGTATACCGGGTCGCCCACAAACTATATGAATTTAAGGTGCCGCTGCTTCCGCGCATCATGACCGAACATGCCCACAGCTTAACCGGCATTGATATCCACCCGGGAGCTGAAATCGGGGAAAGCTTTTGTATCGATCATGGAACCGGTATCGTGGTCGGTGAAACCACCGCGATCGGAAAGAATGTACGTATCTATCAGGGTGTGACCCTTGGAGCCCTTTCCCTGCCCAAGGGTGCCGGTGAAAAGCTAAGAGGCAAGAAGCGCCATCCCACCATCGAAGATGACGTTATTATCTATTCGGGGGCCACCATATTAGGCGGCGATACCGTCATCGGTGCGCGTTCCGTCATCGGGGGTAATGTTTGGTTAACAGAATCAGTGCCCGCGGATACCAGGGTAATTATGGAGACGCCGCGGTTGATATTCAGACATAATCAAAAAGCCTAATACCTGAATCTTGCACGATCCGGAGGCTTTCATCCAAATTGGGCAAGCTCAAAGTGACTAAAATGTAAAAATGAAAGGTATAAGCCATGCAAATCTTTCCTGACATCAACACAACTATCGGCAGAACCCCTCTTGTACGCTTGAATAACATCACTGACGGATTGGAAGCTGAGATCCTGGCCAAGCTGGAATTTTTCAATCCTCTGGCAAGCGTTAAAGATCGCATTGCCGTATCAATGATTGAAGCAGCGGAAGCCGGCGGCCTGATCGGTCCGGATACACTGATCGTGGAACCCACCAGCGGAAATACGGGAATTGCCCTGGCCTTTGTTTGTGCGGCCAAAGGGTATCGGCTCTGTCTCACCATGCCGGATACCATGAGTGTCGAAAGAAGAAAGCTGCTAATACACCTGGGCGCGGAACTTGTGCTGACGCCGGGGGCCCAAGGGATGAAGGGGGCCATTGCAGAGGCCCAAAATATCGTCGATTCAAAAAAAGATGCCTATATGCCCGACCAGTTCAAGAATCCGGCCAATCCAAGAATTCACCGAGAAACCACGGCAGAAGAAATCTGGAAAGATACCGGCGGCCGGGTGGATATGCTGGTTTCAGGAGTTGGTACCGGCGGCACCATCACCGGTGTGGCCCAGGTCATAAAGCAGCGAAATCCTGCTTTTAAGGCCATTGCCGTGGAGCCGGCTGATTCGCCGATATTGTCAGGCGGGACCGCCGGCCCCCACAAAATACAGGGCATCGGTGCCGGCTTCGTCCCCGACGTTTTGGAGATGTCGCTGGTTGATGAAGTTATAACCGTTACCAATGATGACGCCTTTGAAACCGCGCGGCAACTGGCCGAAAAGGAAGGACTTCTTTCCGGCATCTCATCCGGAGCAGCAGTCTGGGCGGCGCTTGAGATGGCAAAACGCAACGAATCCAGCGGCAAACGTATTGTTGTTATCCTGCCGAGCACCGGGGAACGATATTTGAGTACTCCTTTGTTTAAATAGTGTCCATCCAGATCATCCTTTTATCTTTATAGCCGGACATATTGGTACGCCTTGACGGAAATGCTGATTGCGTTTAGGATACCTAAATGACACAGCTAGCCTGCCGGTATACCGGTTTTTCCCGCTTAAAACTTTTCTGGGCCCTTTCCAGAACACCCCACGGTTTGCTGGACATGGCCACCCCGGCATTAGGTGCCCTGCTGTGGCTCGGCAGATTCCCTTCCCTCGAATTAATTGTAATCGGTCTGATCACAACCTTTGCCGGCTACACAGCGGTTTACGCCCTCAACGATGTTATCGACTATCGGGTCGATAAAGAGAAAGTACAACTGTGCCCAGCTTTTGACACCGCTTGTGACCTGGATGCCGTTATGGTCCGACATCCCATGGCTCAGGGGTATTTAAGCTTATACGAAGGAGTGCTATGGACTGCGGCCTGGTCGGCCGTGGCAATGATAGGCGCCTATCGCTTAAATCCCGTCTGTATAGCTATTTTCCTAACCGGCTGCATCCTGGAAACAATATACTGTTTACTGCTCAAAGTAACTCATCTGCGCACCCTGGTCAGCGGCGGTGTTAAAACCGCAGGAGCCCTTGCCGGTGTATTTGCCGTAGATCCGCATCCCTCTCCGCTGTTTTTAATGGTTCTGTTTTTCTGGCTATTTTGCTGGGAAATCGGCGGCCAGAACGTTCCCAATGACTGCACCGATCTCGATGAAGATCGGCGTCTTTCCGCCCGGACGGTTCCTGTGCGGCTGGGTCTCGAATCTGCTAACGTTATTATTTTAGGGGCTCTTATTGTTACGGTTATTCTTTCTGCTGTTGTTCTCTATTTATCTCCAATACCTTTTGAGTTTCCTTTTGCGGTCGCTTCCGTCGCAACAGGGCTATGCCTTTTTGTACTACCCGCCTCCCTGCTTTATAAAACCAATCAGCCTGCCTATGCAATGGCACTTTTCAACATGGCCAGCTATTATCCTTTGGCCATGCTGATTATCGTCGTTGTCAAGATTTTGATTTAATTGCACAAGTTCAGGGAGGTTCTGTCCATTTATGGATGGACACTAGCTAGTTTCCATCCATAAATGGCTATTTTTCCGATGAGCGGCGTTCTCCGCGGGTTTC
>JAQYVG010000333.1 GCA_030145595.1 Desulfobacterales bacterium
CCTTTCCCTGTGACACCTTTCCCTGTGACACCTTTCCCTGACACCTTTCCCGAAACCCCGGGGATTCACCTGGTCCTCATTTTTCTTTTGACAGCGCGTCTTCTTTTGTATAAATGAGTAACTCATTATAAAGTTTAAATGTAATTCTCATTTATAAGTCCAAATAAAGACCTACTGCAAGCAACCCAATTCATATAGCCCCGACCGGATCAATAACCGGAGAAAATATAACCATGTTTCGGAAAAGCCCAAAAAATCGATTATATCAGGATGTCGTTGACCAAATCCAAACCGCAATCCTTGAAGGAAAATTACAGCCCGGAGACAAGTTGCCGCCCCAAAGGGAAATGGCGGAGATTTTTCAAACCAGCGTGCCACCGGTGCGTGAAGCCTTGCGGGTGTTGGAACAAAAAGGGTTAATCGAATTGAAACTGGGCATCACCGGCGGCGCTATCGTGCGCAAAGCCAACACCGAGCAGGTCGGTGAAAGTCTAGCCCTGTTGATCAAACATCAGCAAGTACCGGTGGCGCAACTATCCGAGTTTCGGGAATTCGTGGACGGGCACGTGGCCGCTTTGGCGGCGGAACGGGCCAAACCGGAGGACGTTGAATACTTGAAAACGCTGCTTGCCGAAGCCAAGGTTCATCTGGAAAAAGGGATATCCCATCTGGAAGCCTTCGATCAGGCCGATCGCCGGGTAAACGTCGCCTTGGCCCATATTTCCCGCAATTTGATCTTTATTTCCATCATAGAAATGATTCACGAGCACTTGCATCTTTATTATCAAAAACTCCCCAAAGAGGACGAAAGCCTGATGCGGGGCAATTACAAGGATCTGTGCGATATTGTCAGCGCTGTGGAACATGGGCGCTCAACCGAGGCCCGGGCCTTCGCCCAGACACACGGCCGTCGTTTTGATCAGTTCGTGATTAAGGAACAAAAAAACAACCATAACGAAGGGATAACATTGTAAGTGAGTTGAGGCATTTATCCCTCTGGAGGGGGCAATCGGTCTGATCGCCGGCGAGGATGTCGCCGCTGAAGGCGCCGCTGGGTGCGAAACGGCCCTGAGCTCCCGGAAATGCAAATTCTTATCCATTTCGGGTTTCGGTTTAGCCGATGCTGTCGCGAGCCAATGCCCGCCACCCATTAAACTGCAGAAAGGAGGTCGGGTCCATGATTTGCTTTGTTTTTCATTTAGACATCATTGCTCAGCGCTATTACTAGGTGAGCTATCCGCTATATTTGTTGAAAAATATCGTCATAATTGTTGTTCTATTATAGATACTTATCGATCTATTTGACTTTTTCACCTATAATTTTCCAACGATAGTCAAAAGAGTCGTTTTTGATTATTCAATCTGCTAGAGGAGGTGCGTAATGAGAAAGAAAAGTAACGTTATACTGTTCACTTGTTTGATGGTTTTGGCGTTGGGTATTTTTAGCTCCCCGCTGTATGCCGAGCAGAAAGTTCTGAAAATCTCCATGGATGCTGGTAACGCAGGTATGGATACTTTTAATCCTATTACAACCAATCGCACAAATAATGTTTATTATCTGATTTATGATCGATTGGTGGAAATGGGAGCCGATGGCGTTATTTATCCTCATTTGTTAAAATCCTGGAATGTCTCAGAGGATGGCTTAACCATTACTTTTACCTTGAGAGAAGGAATAAAATTTCATGATGGCTCTGAGTTGAACGCCGAAGTACTCAAATGGTTTCTGCAGAATATAGCCAAAGGTAAATCCAAGTATATGGTCGCCGCGGTTGAATCCATTGATATCAAAAATAATTTAACCGTTGTCTTAAATTTAAGCCGACCCGATCCGAATATTTTATATAACTTTACCTCCTCTTTTACCGGTATTCCCAGTAAAAAAGCGGTTGAAAAATATGGCGCTGAGTTTGGTCGCAAATATGTTGTGGGAACCGGTCCGTTTGAGTTTGTTTCCTGGAAAACAGGTGATGAGATCGTCTTAAAGAGGAACCCCGATTATCAATGGGGATCTCCGCTATCCGACAATCAGGGGCCGGCTAAAATCGACAAGGTCATTTTTAAGGAGATCCTTGAAGATTCTACCCGTTACCTTGAATTTAAAACCGGTGGCGTTGATATATTGGAAAATGCACCCACAGTTTTCTTGAAGAAGATCAAAGAAGATCCCAACGCGACAGTTATTAGCATGGCGAGTAATACCAATTTTCATATGGTCATGAATACCAAGCGCGAATTTCTGGACAATGTAAATATCAGAAAGGCAATCGCCCTGTCTATTGATCAGAATAGTATTTTGAAAGCAGTCTTCCAAGGTAATGGCAGCCCTGCCTATACCTATCTGATTGATCGATTACCCGCTCGAAAGGTGGCCAAAAAATATGAAATCCATTTTGATCTGGCAAAAGCTCAGGCGATCATGGCCGAAGAGGGATGGAAGAAAGACAGTGATGGAATTTTGACCAAAGACGGAAAAAAGTTGTCCCTCTCCCTTTGGAGTAAAAGTGATTCAGATGAGCGTAAAACCGCCGTTGTCATCCAGGCCCAACTTGCAAAATTGGGAATTGATGTAAAAATTGAGCAATTTGACCCCAGTTCGATTAAGGCGGAGTTCAAAAAAGGACGGCATGATCTGGTTGTTCGGTCTTATGGTTGGGATAATGCCGATATTCTGGAATGGTTTTTCAATTCCACTAGACCTGGTTATCCAACTGTTTCCATGTGGCATGATAATGAGTCTGATTATTTGATGCATAAAGCCATGACACGATCCAAAAATTCTGAAGAACGGATTCAGAATTTCAAAGATTATCATGAATATCTGCTCTCCCAGTATATTTGGGCCCCAATTATCAATTCTGTGAATAACCATGCGATAAATAATCGTGTTAAAATGCCCTCCGAACCACGATTTAAGATCTTAATCGGAGCACCTGTTATGGATATGACGCTTAATTAGCCCGAACATTTCATGAAATTTCCGGGTTAATTTGATTGAGGGAAGGGAGTGTATTGAACACAACTCCCTTCTCTTTTATCAATGGATAACACTTTTCAGACATATTATTGAGGAAGAGGTATGTGGGTTTACATTCTCCGACGTACATTATTGTTAATTCCCATATTTTTTATTATTTCCGTGGTAGTCTTCTCTCTCATTCATATGGTGCCTGGGGATCCCATCGACTCCTTGCTGGGACCGGGGTCGACAGCCGCGGATAAAGTCGAATTAACAAAGACCTATGGTTTGGACAAATCACTGCCGGTCCAATACCTTGTCTGGCTGAAGAAGTTTCTCACCGGTGATATGGGCCAATCCATCATAGAGAAACAACCCGTAAGGGATATGATTTTATACAACATGCCCTTTACAATTAATTTGGGATTGGCCGCTCTGGTCATATCCTTTGTCCTGGGAATTTTCCTGGGCATCATTTCATCTGTTTTCAAAAATACTTTTATTGATC
>JAQYVG010000334.1 GCA_030145595.1 Desulfobacterales bacterium
GGCTTTAACCCACGATCTTGCAGATGTTCAACAAAGGCTTCAATGTCTTCTCTGGTCATTTGTTCCAAATGCTGTTTACCCGCATTCCGGTAAAAAAATAGAAATTGTCTTAAGGAAGTATCCACTATGCGAAGTGTATTGGGCCTACAATTTTTGCGGTACTTAAGGCGCAGGTACTGAGTAAAATAATCTTTACAGGGAAGATCGGCTCGAGAAATTTTATCTAAAATGTGGTCCAGCATACGACGTCTGGTAGAGATCGGTGGGGAGGATACATTCGCCTGGGTGGCGGCAAGAGGAAATTGTGGATCGATATTTTGGATAAATGGTGAGTCTTGAAAATAGCTGCGAAAATCTTCAGGATGGCATCCGTGAAGGTGATTGGGGTTTATAATTGATAATTGCTCTCTGTACATATCTACCTCCTTTTCTTGTTTTAATAGAAAAATCAGTTAGATAATGCACTTTAGACATCTAAAGGTCAATTATCATTTTGTTACGTCTTAAAGGCAGTAATCATGCTTTTTGGTTTCAAAGGCCAGAACACAAAATATGGGATTTTCAATATAAAAAGCAGGGCCATCGCTGACCCTGCCTATGGAGCTTACCTACGAACAAATAATTATTTCACAGCTTCCTTCAAAGCCTTTCCTGCAGCAAACTTTGGCACCTTACTTGCCGCAATATCTATTTCTTCTCCTGTCTGAGGATTTCTGCCTTTACGAGCCTTCCTTTCAGCCACCTTAAATGTGCCGAAGCCAATCAATGATACAGAGTCTCCTTTTCCCAACGCCTTGGTAATGCTTGAAAGAACACAGTCCACGGCTTCCTGAGCATCCTTTTTGGTTTTTAAGACCTTGGAAACTTCGTTGATTAAATCTCCTTTGTTCATGTTTTTCTCCTTCTAATCACAGAAAATTTATAGGTTAAATTTGTTTCTCTGATCTTGGGATCAAAATGCGAAGGGCACTCCATCACAAATCCATGGAATGCCCTTTTTCATCGGAACTATGATCTAAACTACAGTGACATTCACAGCGGAAGGACCTTTTTCCCCTTGTTCTATGTCAAAGGTAACTTGATCGCCCTCATTGAGGGATTTAAAACCTTCTGAGTTGATACCTGAATGATGTACAAATACATCCGGTCCCTCTTCCTGTTCAATAGCGAAATAAAAAACTTGCAATCAGCTAATTGAAAATATTTAAGCGATATCCGTAACCACAATTTATATCAATAATTTATATCAATAGGTTGGGGTCATTACACTGATTAGCGATGTTTGGGCCGCTTTTTTTGCTGCTGCTGGGCTTTTAAAATTTTGGCCCAGGTGTCTCGCAGGGTTACCGTGCGGTTAAACACCAAAGATTCAGCCGTAGAATCGACCTTATCAACGCAGAAATAGCCGACTCTTTCGAACTGGTAGCGACTGCCCGGGGCCGCACCTGCCAGGCTCGGTTCCAGGCGGCAGTCCCTTAATGTTTCCAGTGAATTCGTATTTACATAGTCCTTAAAATCCAGATCGCCTTTTGCTTCGGCCGGGTTCGGCACCGTGAAGAGATTGTCGTACAGGCGTACCTGAGCGCTGATAGCGTGGTCCGCCGCAACCCAGTGCAGGGTTGCCTTGACTCTACGCCCGTCCGGAGCCGCCCCGCCCAGCGTCTGGGGGTCATAGGTGCAGTGCAGTTCGACGATTTCGCCGGTTTGTTCATCTTTAATCACATCCACACACTTGATAAAATAGGCATAACGCAGACGCACCTCGCGACCGGGGGCCAGGCGGAAGAACTTTTTGGGCGGATCTTCCCGAAAATCTTCCTGTTCGATATAGAGTACCCGTGAAAACGGAACGCTACGGGTTCCCATGCCGGGGTCCTCGGGGTTGTTGATTGCTTCCAGTTCTTGGGTTTGTTCTTCAGGATAGTTAACAATCACTACCCGCAGCGGGCGCAGGACGGCCATCACCCGCGCTGCTTGCTTGTTCAGATCTTCGCGGATTATGTATTCTAAAAGCGCCATGTCGACAACGCTGTCTCTGCGTGCCACGCCGATGCGTTCGCAAAAGCCGCGGACGGCTTCCGGCGTATAACCCCGCCGCCGCAACCCGCTGAGAGTCGGCATCCTGGGGTCGTCCCAGCCGCTGACATGCCCCTCATCCACCAATTGTATAAGCCTGCGTTTGCTCAAAACAGTGTAGCTGAGATTCAGGCGCGCGAATTCGATCTGCTGCGGATGACAATCGACGTTGAGTGCGTCCAGCACCCAGTCGTACAGTTCGCGGTTATTCTCAAATTCCAGGGTACAGAGTGAATGGGTGATGTTTTCGATGGAATCCGAAAGGCAGTGGGTAAAATCATACATGGGGTAGATGCACCATTTGTCACCCGTGCGGTGATGCGGTACTTTGCGAATCCGAAACAGCGTCGGATCCCGCATGACCATATTAGGTGCCGCCATATCAATTTTGGCGCGCAGTACATGGGAGCCGTCTGCGAATTCGCCGGCTCGCATACGCTGGAACAGATCCAGGTTTTCCTCAACCGAACGCGTGCGGTAAGGGCTGTCCCGGCCGGCTTCCGTAAGAGTGCCGCGGTAATCTCTGATTTCGTCGGCGCTTAAACTGCAGACATAGGCTTTGTGATCTTTGATGAGCTGCACGGCGTAATCAAAGAGCTGATCAAAGTAGTCGGAAGCGTAAAACAGCCGGTCGTCCCAGTCGAACCCCAGCCAGCTCACGTCTTCCTTTATCGATTCCACATACTCAACCTCTTCCTTGGCAGGGTTGGTATCGTCGAACCGCAGGTTGCAGGTGCCGTTATATTCAATGGCCAGACCGAAGTTCAGGCAGATGGACTTGGCATGCCCAATATGCAGATAGCCGTTGGGTTCCGGCGGAAAACGGGTCGCGACCTTCCCGCCGTGCTTGTTTGATTTTATGTCCTCTTCAATTATATGACTGATGAAATTGGGGGGGACTGCAATATCGGTTTTGGTCATCTTGGCATCTCCCTAATTGTTTTTATCTGGGAAAGGTTACAGGAATGGGTGATTTTATGTCAACATCTCATTTTATCGCAAAGATTATTAATGTTTGACCTGAAAAGGGAAGTTGTCAGCTTCCTGCATTCATGTCAAAATTCTGACAGAGAAAGCCCTTAAAAATTAAACGTAGCTTTCTTTACCCCCCCCAATCATGATCTCGACGGAATATTAAACTCATGAAATCAGTCATATATAGCTTTTTTCTGTTGGACAGTTATATACTAAATTAGTTGGCACATTTTTTGCTGCACTAGTCTGAGGTGATCCAGTTTGTTCTAATGTTGTATATTAGTTAGTTTCCATTCATAAATGGCTATTTTTCCGATGAGCATTGTTCTCTCTCCGAGGCGTAGGCTCTACGAGCCGGAGGCCGCGGGTTTCCGCCCTCTTGTCCTGCATGTATTTGGCGG
>JAQYVG010000335.1 GCA_030145595.1 Desulfobacterales bacterium
GGCGCCGCTGTCCGCCACCGGGGTGGCGTTGCCTCGTGATGTGGCTAAGGTTGGTGGTGTAGGTAATGGTGGTGGCAAAAGTGGTAAAATTGGCGGTGGTGAGCAACAACAACTAAAACTAAAACACTTAAATCCTGGAGAGAGTCAAAATCTCAGATGCTGGAAATCGATCCCGGACTCCTTTGCAATAACTTTCTGATCAGCGCTGTTGCCGTCCAGAACCCTTTAAACGCCAAAGCACTTGAAAAAATAGAAGAATTGAAAAACTGGCAACGCAAGGAATTCGGCCGGGAAGTCATAGCGTTCCTAAGAAATTTGGAATAGCGACAGGAGGTAAGCTATTATGGGTAAAATAAAGATCGCGATAGCCGGCGTGGGCAATTGCGCAAGCTCCCTGGTTCAAGGCATCCATTATTATAAAGATAAAAATCCCAAGGATGTAATCGGCTTGATGCACTGGGAAATTGGAGGTTATACGCCTGGAGACATGCAAGTCGTTGCAGCTTTTGATATTGATCGGCGCAAAGTCGGGGTGGATGTAAATGATGCTGTTTTTGCCGGACCCAACTGTACAAAAGTGTTTTGTCCTGATCTACCTCAAGCAGGCGTTGCCGTACGGATGGGCATAATCCTGGACGGTTTCTCCGACCATATGAGAGAGTACGAGGACAAATATACTTTTCTTTTGGCAAACGAGACGGAACCCGACAAAGAAGAAGTAGTCAAAATTCTCAAAGATACCGGCGCTCAGATTTTTTTAAATTATTTGCCGGTAGGCTCTGAGGAGGCCACCCGGTTTTATGCCGAATGCGCCCTGGAGGCTGGTGTCGCTTTTATTAATAATATTCCTGTATTTATCGCCAGCAATCCGCAGTGGGCGGCACGCTTTAAAGCAAAAAATGTTCCGCTTATCGGTGATGATATTAAATCTCAAGTAGGAGCCACTATCGTCCATCGCACGTTGACCGATCTGTTTAAGAAACGCGGCGTCAAACTGGAGCGCACCTACCAGCTGAACACCGGCGGCAATACAGATTTTCTCAATATGCTCAACCGCCGTCGTCTGGCTTCAAAGAAAAAGTCCAAGACCGAAGCGGTCCAGTCTGTAGCCGGCCGCCGCCTGGACGATGAAAATATTCATATCGGCCCCAGTGATTATGTCTCCTGGCAGAAGGACAATAAGGTTTGTTTTATCCGGATGGAAGGCAAACTGTTCGGAGACGTGCCTCTGGATTTGGAGCTACGACTTTCCGTCGAGGATTCTCCCAACTCCGCCGGAGTTGCCATAGATTCGATCCGATGTGCCAAGCTGGCGCTCGACCGAGGTGAAGGTGGAGTGCTGGCGGCGCCGTCTGCTTATTTCTGCAAACACCCGCCGCAGCAACTTACTGATGATGAAGCGTTTCATATGATGGAAAATTTCATCCATAAATGTCAGGATAAAGTGCGTGAAATATCTGATTATCAGCAGCGGGAAGGGCATCAGATCTCAACCAAAAAGTGACCTTGTGCAACCCTTACCGGACTGCTACCCGCCGCGAAACAACACCCTTTCCCCGTGAACAACCGGGATCTTCGGCAGGCGGATATCCTCACACCTTTTGACTTCAACCTTCTCTTTAACCTAAATATCTATATATTGTGGTGCATTTGAGATTGACATACTATATATTCTTGCTCTATGGTGAAAGCTAAAGGCTTATTTTTTTGAAGCGGTGTAGCCGCATTATATAAAATCGCAAAGCGACTTTATTAAAGGAGAAATGATATGGCGATGTTGACCTTGGAAAGACTGCACGATCTGTTGGATGGAAATCAGGAAAAAGATGGCTTGGCATGGCAAGGAGTTTGTCATGACTGCCAATGTGAAATTAGAGTGACGGCAACTCCCAAAGTAGATGGTATCCACATCAAAGGGGGGAGCGTATACGAACCCCAGTCCGATAAGTTTATCATGAAATGCGATGGCTGTTTTGTTAGTGATCCTGTTTTGAGAAATTATCAGGACTGTGAAGTTTACAGCCGGGTGGTCGGCTATTTGCGTCCGGTGAACCAGTGGAATGATGCCAAATTCGCCGAGTTTCATGACCGCAAAATATTTGACGCCAGCATCCGGTCGTGATTTTTAGCGGCTTGGATATGAAAATGTGAGGATTTTTTTTGAACAGATTAAAAAAAGGATCAAGTTTTTAATTGTAGTGCCGATAAATATATAAAAAGTATTTGATTTGCTGAAGGGCAAACCTACCGAAAGGTTGGGACGCAAAGCTTCCGGTCTAAACCCCGCAGAGCGGGGTAAGATAGCGGGGTTGCCAGGTTATGAAAACTGCAACCCGCTTCTTCTCGGAAGCGGGTTTTTTTGTTTGCAATTTCACAAGCAAAAAAGGGCATGGAGAGAGCAGTATGCAAATTGACAGCAGTTTATCTTACATAAGCCCTGCGGTATCATTGACAAGTGCTAATCAAAGCAGCGGGGCAAGGAACGGCGGCATTTTAAATTCCGGCAAGGAAGATGTTGAGGTCAACATTATCTTATCGGGTGAGATTGTGGAGGCGCCTGATTTTAAAGAAATTTCTTCGGAAGCATTGCCGGATGAGCGTAAAATGGGAAAATTTGAAGACAAGAAAGGGCTTGAACAAGCAACCGATCTTCAGATAGGGCCTGATATTCGGTATGCGTTAACATCAAAAAACCCTGATTTTTTGAAAAGGATACGATGGGGCCCTCTTACGGTGGGAGAGTATCGAGAAGTGCACTACAGAATAAGGGAAATGGAAAGTAAATTTGAAACCAGCAACAATGTTCTGAGCGGAAAGATTATTGATACGGATCAATTATTTCAGGAAGATAAAAGCAATAGGGATCAATCGCAATTTAGCGTCACAGTATAACACCGGTATATTCATTGACTAAAAATAAATTTTGGAAAAATCGCATGAAGATCACAGATGCTACTGATTATATTCAACAACAACAGACCGGACAATCAAGAAAGTCCGAAGACGGCAAAAGACCATTTTCCAGAGAGAATGGCCACAATCTGGATAGTACTAATGGCTCAGAGGTAATTCTGTCTGCGGCGGCAAAGGAAATCATTGCATCTGAACCGGCAGTTAGAAAAGGTAAGGTTGCCGAGCTAAAAGAAAGAGTAATATCCGGAAGGTATGTTATAAACCATGAGGAGGTTGCTGATAAGATAAGTCGGTTGATATCTATCCATGAACTTAATCTGTATCGGTCGAAGTAAGCTTCGGCGCATTAAAGGCATCAATCTTTATGAGAAATTCGCTCCGAACACTCATGGTTTTACCGTTGTAAACAAGTTTTCATTTTCCCGCTTGATAACTCCTCTTCCAAAGAAAGTATTCATAATTTCATTATATTTCATTTCGTACTCGCTGTTAAAATAAAGATCGACGGTCTCTTTAAACCAATAAGTATCC
>JAQYVG010000336.1 GCA_030145595.1 Desulfobacterales bacterium
TTTAGTACGTCGAGGGCGGAAACCCGCGGAGAACGCCGCTCATCGGAAAAATAGCCATTTATGGATGGAAACTAATTACCAGTCATATAAGATCTCCCAGTGTTCCTCAAATGAAGAGTCTTCACGGGTATATTGATGCGACATGGTCTTGCCCTGGTTGAGCCCCGGGCTGGTCTCTTCGCCCCAGTAGCGCAAATAGATGGCCGGAGTTAGTTCGGGAGAGGCTTGAAGACCATCCGCCTGGTCGAGTTCTTTCAGCCAGACTTCTTTTTGTTCAATCACTTTCCACACCCTGCCGGAACTTTTGCTGCGAACCCTTTCGCCCACATGGGGAAGTGCCAGTTTTTCCCTGAGATCTTTGAACTTGTATATCGAAAGTTCTCCGTGGTCCAGAACTCGTTCTCCCATAATCATGATGCCGATGGCGCCGATGGGAGCCGTCAATAGAATCGACATCACCGCTACCGCCAGAATCACTTCACCGGAAGCGACGCCGGCGGCCAGGGGAACCGCGCCGATAGCGGCCTGAACCGTTGCTTTGGGGATGTAAGCCACCACGCAAAAGAGCCTTTCTTTCCAGTTAAAGGGTGTTCCCAGCAACGACAGATATGTTCCGACGCTTCTGAAAACCAGACCGACAAAGATTACCAGGGTGCCGGCCAGACCGGCTTTCCAGGCCACATGAATATCTACCTGCGCCCCAACCAGAACAAAAAGCAAAAGTTCGGCAAATACCCACAGCTTTTTCAGCTTCTGGGAAATCAGATGGGCGATCGGTTCTGACTTTTCCAGGATGACAAAACCGATTGCCATGACCCCTAAAAGACTTGCCACGGGCACATGCTCTTCGCAAACCGCTTCCAGCCAGGTGAGGATAATGGCGACACCCATAACAATCATCGTGCGCTTGGGGGGGCGCCAGTCATATTTGGTAAAGAGGCGATATAAGAAATAGCCGGGAATAATTCCGACGATAATTCCTAAAACGATCGATATGGGGATATCAGCCAGCTGTAGTAAAATATTGCTCTGTTCACCACCGTACATTCCTAAAAATACGGTGAACAGCACAATCACGAAAACATCATCCAGCGAAGACGCCCCAAGGATCATGGTGGGGATCCCCTTTTCCGAACCTCTTCCCCGGTCCATATAGTCGATCATCAGAGGTACAACAACCGCCGGAGATACGGCCGCCAGAATGGAACCCAGGATGGCGGCTTCAAGGTAGGTCATATGCAGCAGCTTGGGAGCCACCAGCATTACACCGGCGATTTCGAAGACCGCCGGGAGGGCGCTCATGATGACCGCTGCCCGCCCGACCCGGTGCAACGCATCCCGGCGCAGTTCAAACCCGGCGCGCAGCAGAATTACAATCAGGGCGATCTTTCTGAAATCACCGGAAACGTTCATCATCTCCGGCGACATCATATTAAGCACATAAGGGCCTGCCAGAACCCCGACAATGAGCATCCCGATAAGACCGGGCAATTTCATTTTTTTGAACAGATAATCAGCGACCAATCCAACAATGATAATAAGTGCCAAGCTGACAGCCATATGCTCCTCACTTACAAAAAACCCCATCCGGCTGATCCCGGATAGGGTAAAAGTACGCAAAGACTTCTACCCTTGCAAGCAGAAGTCATCATCCCCTGGACAATTTACAAGGGCGGTTCAGGCAGACTTCATTGCCTTTTAATTGTTGGCATCCTACAAAAAATCAACTTTTTATGTCAAACTGTTTTTTATCTTGCCTCGTTCGCTTTAATATCCAACCCTAATTGAGAGTAAACAAAACCGAGAATGATCATAATATATATATCGCTCAATTAGGGAACAACACCAGGTCGCGGATACAACAACTGAAAAGGCTATTTCATATCTTAAAGTATTTCACTCGAATCCTTGAATCCTGGGACCCTTGGTAATCCTTAGGATCACTCTAACCCTAATTGAGCGAAAGTCGAGGGTACCCCAGCTTCGAGGCATCAAGGGTGAAGCCGTAGTCGTTTACTGCGAGCCCTTGATAACGAAGAAGATGGGGTGCCATCGGCTTTCCCAACGGGTAAACAAAATGGGATTTTTTCTAAAATTTATATCTCACTTATAGAAGAGTTATGAAGATGCATTTTAACTTACAAAATTGCTGACAAATTAAACACATAAAACATTCTTCCCGTTTTGTTTACGCTCATTTAGGTTCTAACTCTTTTGGAGATGATCCACCATATAAGATTGTTTAAGAATTTCTAACGGGTGCAACACCTTGTAAGATGTCAGCTGGTTGAATTGAAGCCGGCAGCTCAGACAATCTGTAATGAGCATTTCGGGATTTATCGTTTTGATTTTTTCTATCAACCTGTTTCCCATCTTAATGGAAGTTTTATGGAATTCACGCTTAAACCCCATAATACCTGCAACACCACAGCAATAAAAGGCCCCATCGATCGGCTCTATTAAGATGCCCGGAATCAGACCTAACAGGTCCAAATACGGTTGGCCGATGTTCTGTTCCCTGAGGTGACAAGGGGTGTAGTAAACTATGTGTGCGTGTACCGGTCCCAATTTGGCTTTAAGTTCACCGGCACTATGAAGAGTCCTTAAATATTCGCCCAAATCAAAAACTTTTTCTGCTACTATGACTCGTTTTTGAGGGTTTATGGAGGAAAAATAACCTTCATCTTTTAGAATGCCTTCGTAAATGGATTTCTTGAGAAATACGAACTTATTCTCCTCGCTAACGGCTTTGACGGTCTCTGCGGGTATCTTCAGGTAGGTCTCATCCGCTCCCACAGCAGCCTGATATTCAGCAGAATAATAGGCCCCTTCTTTTAAAACATTTTTCAGCATATAGCCACATGTCGGGCATGAACAGACAATGTCGTAACCTTCTTTAACCGCCTCTACCAAACGATCCACGTTAAACCCGGCAAATTGCAAAGTGTTCTGTCTGTCACCTTCAAGCAAGGTCGGCATGCCGCAGCATTGCTGCTCAGGGTAGTAAACTTCAATCCCGTTGTTCTTAAAAACTTCAACCGCCGCCCTGGATACTTCCGGGAAAAAATATCTACCCGTGCAACCGGCAAAATAGGCCACTTTCCTCTTCTGCTTTTTGGAAGGTTTAGTATGCAGGTTTTCCCTTTGCACCCATGTAGGGAAATTTTCCTTGGGAAATCTGGGGATTTTTCGCTCTTGATGAATCCCCGCCATCTCTTTTAGAAAGCTGCCGGTCAATTTGTTTTGAAAAAGAAAATTGGCAAGTTGCGGATAGGCGCCACACAGTCTCCCGATGCGTTCTACATCTGCTATTATACGGACTCCAAACCTCAGACCGTCTCTGTCAATAAATGCGGTTTTTGCCGTCATGATATCCGTACGGATATTCTGGCAGGGGCACACAGCGCAAAAGTTGCAAAGATCAACTAGATTTCTCAGCTCT
>JAQYVG010000337.1 GCA_030145595.1 Desulfobacterales bacterium
GATCAAGGTGGGAACCTGTATGTTGCCGATGCGTTTAGAGGTGTCGAAACCACCAATTGCTTCAAGCTGTCGCCTGAGGGCATAATCCGGCTGCCAGGGAGCCCTTAACTGCCGATCTCTGTAACGCTTCAAGGCATCCGACTCGTTCTTTTGGAATTGGGGCATGACCAAAAGTGCAAGGTTCTTATCAATGATCTCTTCAGGTGAAAGACCTGTGTTGTCGGCAACCTTTTGGATGACTTCCGGAGATGGAGGAATGCGCACACTGCCGCCACAATGGGTACATCCCAGTAGAAGACGATGGACCCGGTCCGGGTGCCTCAGGGTCAATTCCTGGGCAATCATGCCACCCATTGAGAGACCCACAACGTTTGCTTGCTTCTCTTCGGCTGCATCAAGAACAGCTGCAGCGTGATCAGCCATTTCCCCAATCGAACAGGGCCGGTTCGGCTTGCTGGAACGCCCAGCGCCCATGTTGTCAAAGACAATTACACGGTAATGGGGGGACCATTTTTCGATACTCTCTTCAAAGGTCCATGTCCCGCCGCTGACTCCGCTGATCAGCAGTAGAGGTTCTCCTTGCCCACAACTTTCCCAGTATATCTTTATGCCGCTAACGGTTGTCCAAGACACAATCAATCTCCATATAAATCTTCATTAACAAAGTCCTTGACGATTTTGCCAAGTAAATTATCCACAATAACGGGGCTATTGAAATATGTTACAGACGGTTTCGTCCCATACTTCTGCAAGATAAATTCTTTCCAGTCATCTGTATAGAGGTGATCGGCGGCTTTACGCGATTCCCACAGATATACGCCTCCTGCTGTTTCTCCATCTTCTGAAAGCAGATAATACTTGCGAATAAGACCTTGAATTTTTCTGTATTTTGGTGCTGTACTCGCAAAAATTTCTTGCGCTTTATCAATAGAAAATGGTTCCAATAGTTTAATTTGAACGAGTGTTGTAATCATTTTTGTTACTTCCTTAAGGGCATTCCATTTTTTTCGGAATCAACCATTTTTTAAAAACAAATGGGCATGGTCATTAACTATCACGAACATAAAATCATAGACGGCCCGGCTATTTAACAGTTTATAGAATCGCTCAGCAATTGTATTATGGGTCAAATATTATTTACGATTCAAGCTCTGGTCCCGTTCACATCTTAACTTTTGTCTGAGAAATTTGAACGGAAAAAGCATCGACACCCGTCGCTGATAATCGATATATTCCTCCCCGAACTCAACCAGCAACTTTCTTTCTTCAAGGAAGGCGCCAATTATAAAATACCCGGTAATGACCAGGTTCGTTAGGATTGTCGCCATATCCATATCCCTGGCCCAAACAATAAGAACACCGCCTGCGTACCAAGGATGCCGTACCATTCCGAGGATGCCGCCTGTGTCCAGACGGCAGTCGTCGGATAGAAGAATGCATGCGCTATTTTCGCGAACTTGGCGGATTCCGAGAAACTGGGATAAATCGTATCGTCTGGAACCGCCGATAAAAAAAAGAAGTGCAGAGATCACCAAAAGTCCCTGAACGATTTGAAACGGACCTTCCCAGCGAAATACCGGTAGCCACTGAATGGAAGAGGAGTAAACCAGTATAGGGATCAGGGTTGCCAATGCAATAACATTGTAAAAGATTCTGTAATACCGGTATGCTTTTTCAAAACGTTTCCGGACAAAGCCGATAACAGCAGGGGTGATCAATAAGCTGTGGAGAAAACACCAGGCTACCCAGAGGGAGATAAGCACAACGTATCGGGACATTTTACATTCTCCTGGCAATTATGTTTGGATGTTGAAAGCGACACCTTTACACTTGTTGGTGAATAAATCGAGATCGCTCAAAATAAAACTGTCAAGATCAATCACTGCCTTTCTCATCCATTTCAATTTTGGTCAGTTCGTCATTTTGAAAATACAAATATCGTATGAACTTATTGGACCCCATGTTATAAGTCCAGCACTCCATCAGGATAGGCCCCTTGATTAGTTTAGGCGCTATATATCGCTCTTTTTCGTAATCATATATTTGTGAAATGTAACTGTTATGGTCCTCTTCCCATTGGTCAAGTTGATCCGGCTCACCGCATTTGTCCAATACCTTTGCCTTGGTGTCTCCTAAATAAACAAGGCGGCCTTGACACCGAAGGATTTTTTCTGCCGTGACAGTATTATGGAATAATAAAACAGACAGGAGTGAAAGAAATAATAATACTCCTTGGAACTTCATATATTTGATTGGCCTTTTGATTAGCTGACCCATCTTTTTTGACATCAACTCATCTCTCGTTATAGTGTTTGTTGAAGCGCAAGCAAACAATAAGCGATGAAATGTTTCCCTTCCCCAAAACCTACGATTAAAACGATAACAAACTTCTGAAAGGTAGCTTTGAAGATGTTTTTTTGATACGCCTCTATGTGGTCCAGCAAAAACTGCTTTAGCATTTGCAATAATCTTATGAGTCCAAGGTAATAATTTCATAGAATCCTTGGGATCGAGAAGAACAGCTCTATTATGAACGATACCCAACTTTTTCGTCACAGTCTGATAACTCCTCCAGCCATCTGAACGAATAGCAGTGATTAATGGTTCAATTTCTTCCGCTGAAACATCAAGGCGCTTCAAAATATTTTCGATTGTCTCTGCATCAGCATTTTCCACTACAAAAGCATGAGCAAAGCCTGGTCGTTCTTTTCCGTTTTTATCTTTCCAAATGGAGACCGCAACAATAACTAATTCTTTTTTCTCTGTTCCACGACCTCTTTTACCTGAGAAACTTGGACCGAAAAACGATTCATCAATTTCTACTAATCCTGCCAATGTATATTGGGCATCTCGGTCTGCCATAGCTTTGCGTACCTTATGGGCCATTGTCCAAACTGTTTTATAGTCATTGATCTCAAGCTCTCTGGCCATTTCATTTATTGAAACTCCTGTTTTAGAGGTCGCCATTCTAAAAATTAACATAAACCATTTTAGCAAAGGTGTTCTTGTTTTGTGAAAAATAGTTCCTGATGTAAGTGAAACCCGGTTACGGCAGGTTCTGCATTTAAACAAACGCTGTTGAGTTGAAATTAGCCAGTACTTTTTTCCTCCACACTTGGGGCAAACAAATCCTTTTGACCAGCGAGTTTTAAACAACCATGCATAGCAGTCTTCCTCACTCTGAAATCCCTCTTGGAAAATCAACCAACTCATTTTCCCATAATTTGGCCTAACCCCTATATTCTCCATGGGGTTCATGATAAACAATTGGGTCAGCTAAGTCAATAGGCCATTGTGCTTTATTAAAATACCGATTTTATCTGCAAAAAATATTTTACATACCTCTTTTTCATCTTAAAAACCTAACACCTGTCATCTTGAAAATCTAAGACTTGGAACATTTTC
>JAQYVG010000338.1 GCA_030145595.1 Desulfobacterales bacterium
ATGTATCGGACGAGGCCCGGGAACAACTTGCAGAGGCTTCAGCACCGCCCATCCGTCCGGTTGCCTTGGGAAAAGGCGTCAGAGCATCCAAGGCCGGCGGTGAGACGGTGCTGTACCGTCATGAAAAGACCTTTTACAGCCCGACCCCCATTGCCGCCATGGTCGGCTCCGATATTTCGGAATCCGATCTTAAGACCAAGCTCAAGGTTTGGAACGCGTTCCAGTTTGAGCGGGTCGGCCTTAACTTAAGACCCGAACTTGTGGCCCTAAAAGACGTTAGCGGTGATAAAGATGCCTTTGCGGCCGCAGCCAAAACCATAGCCGAAACCTCGGAATTCAATCTGATATTGATGTCGGAAGATGCCGGGGTAATGGCGGCGGGTGTAGAGGCCTGTGGTTTCAAACGGCCTCTGATATATGCCGCTACCGAAGCCAACCTTGACGATTTCGGAGCCCTGGCAAAGGAGCATGATCTGCCCCTGGCCGTCAAAGCCGATTCTGTTGAAGGGCTGGTTCCACTGACAACCAAATTGACTGAAATGGGTTTAAAAGACCTGGTGATCGACTCAGGTTCCAGAGATATCCAGCAGTCCATGAAGGATCAGATCGTCATCCGGCGCGCAGCCCTCAAGTCTTTGAATCGGGCGCTCGGTTTTCCCACAATTACTTTCCCGTGTGAAATGGCTTCCAACCTGGACGTAGAGACCATGATCGCCGCCATGCATATTGCCAAGTACGGCGGCATTGCCGTGCTTTCCGACTTTACCGGAGAGAGCCTTTTCTCGCTGCTGGTGGAACGGCTGAATATCTTCACCGATCCTCAGAGACCCATGACCGTCACCGAAGGCATCTATGAAATCGGCGAACCGGATGAGAACTCTCCGGTGCTGGTTACCACCAATTTTGCACTGACCTACTTTATTGTGTCAGGTGAGATTGAGGGCAGCAAGGTCCCGACCTGGCTGCTAATCAAGGATGCCGAAGGACTTTCTGTTCTGACAGCCTGGGCTGCCGGTAAATTTTCCGGTGATGATGTGGGTATGTTCGTGAAGAAATGCGGTATCATGGACAAAGTCAAACACAATGAACTGGTTATCCCCGGCTATGCTGCCTCTATTGCCGGTGATGTCGAAGAGGAACTGCCGGGCTGGACGATTACCGTAGGGCCCAGAGAAGCCGCCCATATCCCGGCTTTTCTCAAAACAAAATAATTGCCTAAAAAGCAGGATGGTTTTAAGATTGACCATCCTGCTTCTCTGGGGTACACTACCGACGTAATCGTTTTCAGCAGGTTTAACCTACTGTAAATATGATGGCGGGCTCATGCCCCGGTACTAACAGGCGGTTGCCGATTAAAAAAGGGAGGGTGTATGATACTTTTTGGTGAAAGTTTAAACGTCATATCAACAAAGATCGGCAAGGCGTTCAAGGAGCGTGATCCCAAGCCGATCCAGGAGGAGGCTCTTTTCCAGAAGGAAAAGGGGATGGATTATATAGACATCAACCTGGGACCGGCCAAAAAAGACGGTCACGAGTTGATGCCCTGGGTAGTTGAAGTCGTTCAGGAGGTGGTTGACGATATACCGCTGCTTTTGGATACATCTAATATTGACGCCATCGCAGCAGCACTCAAGAAGTGCAAGCTGACGCCCATTGTCAATTCTATCATGTGCCGTCCGGAGCGCTATGAAAAGATGCTTCCGATGACGGCTGAAGCCGGAGCCGAGTTTGTAGCTCTGCTTTGGGGTCCTGAAGGGCTGCCGCGGGATGAGAATGAACGCGCCGCCCTTTGCGTCGAACTTCTTTATACTGCCAACGAAGCCGGTATCCCCAACGAGAAGATTTGGGTGGACGGTATTGTAACTCCGGTAAACATTCAGCAGCCGCAGGCTATCAGTCTGATGGAGTTTCAGGGAATGCTTCAGGATATTGCCCCCGGAGCCAGGAGTACCTGCGGTCTGTCGAACATTTCCAACGGACCGCCCGAGCACTTGCGCCCGATTCTGAACCAGACCTTCATGGTCATGCTGCAGAAATACGGGATGGAGTCGGTCATCGCCGATCCTCTGGATGACCAGTTGATTTCGATTGCCAGAGGCGAACGACAGGATATCGTCGATTTAATCTATGGTATCATGGACGACGAAGTGCCGGATATGGACAGCCTTGCAAAAGAGCTGCAGGATTATGCCAAGACCGCCAATGTAATTTTAGGAAAATCCCTGTACTCTGATTCATGGCTTGAGCTGTAAACTTACCGACAAACAAACAAAAAGAGCCTCTTCCTTGCACAGGGAGGGGCTTTTTTTGTTTACTATGGGCATCTTCATAGTTGGTTGGTTGAGTTGTTGAGTTGATAGTTGATAAGAATTCCCTTTGGGGATGAGGTTGTATCTAATCGATGTTCTTGTGGCCCGACCCCATTCCCGATTCGCGATTGACAAATTGAACTCAATAGGCTATGTTGGCTATATTTAGATGGGTAATATAGACAAGAACAGAAAGGGTAAAATCAGATGATACAAGTCAACATATCTGAGATTAAAAACCGGCTGAGTTACTATCTCAGGCTGGTCCGCGGAGGAGAACAGATTGAAATACTGGACAGAAATACCCCTTTAGCTAGAATAATTCATGTTTCACAGGCATCAGCCCGGGATAATGAAACACCATGGATTAAAGAGATACAGCGTCTCGGAATTGTTACACCACCTAAAAAGAAGGGGTATTCTAAGGAACTTTTAGCCGGAAAAAAAATAATCGTTACCAAAGGTAGAACCAAACCGGATGCTCTAATAGCCTTGTTGGAAGAAAGGAATACAGGAAGATGAAATTTTGGGATTCATCAGCCCTGGTTCCCCTTATTGTGGCTGAGAAAGAAACGGATTACTGCCTGAAGACCTTGTCAGGTGACCAGGAAATGCTGATCTGGTGTTTAAGCAAAGTGGAAGTTATCAGCGCGTTGTGCAGGATTGTTAGAGACGAAAAATTCAGTGAGTCTGATTTTAATAAAGCCAAAAAGCAGTTTAATGAGCTTATTCAAAGGGCTTATGAGGTTAAAGCGATAGAAAAGGTGAGAAACAGAGCGTTAAGGCTGCTGGAAGTTCATCCTTTGCGTGCGGCCGATGCCTACCAACTAGCCTCCGCCCTGGTAGCTACACAGGAAGATCCGGACCGGTTGTCGATACTTTCTTTTGATGAACGCCTTAAATCTGCTGCCGCAAAAGAAGGATTTGATGTAAATCCATAGCCATTGTTGAAGTTGTTGAGTTGAGTTGATAAGTTGATAGTTGAGTTGAGTTGATAAGTTGATAAGAGTTGAGTTGATAAGAATTCCCTTTTCGGAGGCGGGATAGGGAAAAATTCATGGTTGTGTAAGGCCACAGGGTGT
>JAQYVG010000339.1 GCA_030145595.1 Desulfobacterales bacterium
GCATCTGGGGTAAGGCCATGTTAATCCCTTCCTGCTCAAAGCGCAGCTTGATCTTCTCCAGCAGTTCGCGGGCAACAAAAAATCGTTTTAAGTTATCCGCCCAGCCCCGGCCCTGCAACTCTATATAACCTTTGTTGAGGCTCATCACATGCACAATTGGTCGGGGGGTGCGTTGCACCCGGGAATCTTCGGCCATAATGGTTTCCAGAACCTGTTTGGCCTTCATGAGGTCTTGATCGTATAAAATATTAATTTTCAGATCAAACCTTCGGGTCGGGGTAAAATGGTAATTGATGATGACATCATTGAGGATTTGCCGGTTGGGGACAAATACCGTGGTGCCGTCGAATGTTCGCAGCCGGGTGTTCAGCACGGTGGCTCCTCTGGCGGCACTGATGGGCAGCTTGCTGAAAATGCGCTTTAATCCCAGATTGATCCTTTTGATTAAAATGAGCCCAATTACAATCACCGCGAATGCTATGACTATCTCCCGGCCGTAAAAAGCCATTGTTTGTTCCATATTTTGAATTCTTGCTAATAAAGCTTCCATTCAAACTCTCCTTTACTTAAAGAAATTCTTTCATGAACATTTTGCTTTAGTTGGTGGGGATTGTCACCAGCGGCGCCAGGGCTGCCTTAGGTTCCACCAGCGTGAACAGCAGCATGATGAACGAAAACATGCGTTTGGATCGCAAGTCGCGATTATCTACGATCAGAACGTAAGCCGCGCCCGCAGGCCCAGGACCCATATTTGATCCTCGTTCGGATTGAGGGCGGGATGTCCGTTCCCAGGCGATGGCGGTTTTCGACCTTGAACACCAGGGTGCCGGTGTCCTTGGTGTCGCGGTTGAGCAGGGTCCAGCGGCCGAAAAGCCGCAGGGCCCCGCTGGCGGCGTCATCCTCGTTGGTAAGGCTCTTGCTTGCGTTCTGATACAAGGCAGATGGCATAGCCTAATATCTGTGACTCCCGCAAGGCGGGGCAGGCTTGGCTCTCCGAGGCGTAGGCTCATGTCTCTACGAGCCGGAGGCCCAGAGGACCAGGTTTTTCAGGACTGAAGAAAGGGATTTCTTATGGTTACGCCGCTGACAACTTGGCCGTCTTGGAAATCTTCTGATATTATAACTGCGGCACCGCCTTTGATTGCGGCTTCAATGATCATCGAATCCCAAAAGGAGTATCCAAATTTCAGGCAAATATCTATCGCTTCGACAATCGAGTCTCCAGTGTTGACGACAACATGCCACTTTAAAAAATCCTTAATAATCTCCCTGGCCTGCTGCTTATCTATCGGTTTGGGTATTTTCTGAACAACATTAACAAAAAATTCCTGTAGAACCTGTGTACTGATCACGCCAAGGCCTGAATTCCAGAGGTCGGCCAAGATATTACCTGCGGTTTTGTGTTTCTTTCCTGCAGTCACATCATAGGCGTAGATTATTATGTTCGTATCGATAAATGTTTTATTCTCTGGCATGGAGTTCATCCCTGCTGGTTTTCACTTGCCCCCCGGTTCCTAAATTCAGACCTTTTTTGAGAAGTCTTAATTGCCTTTTTCGGGCTTTATTATAATCAGTCTCTTCTCTTACCTTTTCTTCAAGGGATTCTCTCATGATCTGACTGAGAGATTTATCCTGACTTGCAGCAAATATCTTGGCCTGTTTTAATAACAACCTAGGGATAGATAAGGTAACATTCTGTTTTTCCATTGGTTAAGCCTCCTATGATCTTTACACGTAAACAAGTATAGCACGTTTTTACGTGAAAGTGAAGCCTCCCACCCAAAAGGGCAGAGGTTCTGGTTAACGGCAGTGTTCCTCGGGTAGGAGCAAACCGGTTAAGATGCAGGATGCCGGGTTCCGGATGCCGGATACTGGGTGCTGGATACTGGATGTTGGATACTGGATTCTGGATGCTGAGTGCTGGATACTGGTTACTGGATGCCAGATATCTGATGCCAGATACCGGATACCTGATGCTGGTTGGCTTGTGCGGCGGCCTGTCAGGGAGTAGCCTTGGCGAAGCCTGAAGCATAGCGAAGACGTAAGCAAAGCGAAAGTCCCGCGGCAGAGAGAATGCCTTATGTATGAGGTCTTTTACTTTAAGAGGGGAGATTGACGCTTGCGTTAGGCTCTCAAATAGCGTAGTCTGAATGGAAAAAATATTTTTGGATCGTAGAAAAACAGAAATGAAATCCAGTATATTGAGCCCAACAAGCCCGCCTGAAGTCGACAAAAGCCTTATTAAAATGTTCTTGAGGTTGACACCGGAAGAACGGCTGGTATCAAACGACAACACCATACGAACCCTAATGGAACTAAGAAATGCCTACCGCCAGAAAACCTCCGGTATCCGACCTGAACGCACTGCTGAAAGGGCTTAGCAAAGCCCGAATAGAATTTATACTCGTCGGTGGGGTGGCTGCCGTTGTCCAGGGAGCTCCGGTTACCACATTTGATTTGGATATCGTTCATCGTCAAACAGATGCAAACATTCAGAAACTGATGAAATTTTTAGAATCGGTTGAAGCAATACAACGCCGCCCTGACGACAAAGTGCTTAACCCGGATGAAAGAGACCTTAGAGGAAAAGGCCACTTGCTTTTAACCACTTGTTTTGGCGCATTGGATATTTTAGGAGTTATCGAAAAAGGTCTTGGCTTTGATGAGCTGCTGCCCTCCACGGTTGAAATCGAATTCAAAGGACATAATGTTCACGTCCTTAATCTTGAAACCATGGTGGCGTTGAAACGCGGAGCAGCGATCCCGGAAGAACAATATCGGCTTCAGATTTATGAAGAAACGCTGCGCATGAAGAATGAAAATGGTGACAAAGTGTAGTTTCCAAGTCTTCCAATTCCCCCGCTTGGCTTGCCAACTACCGGCATCCGGTATCCAGTATCTGGCATCATGTATCTGGTATCCAGCATCCAGCATCCAGCATCACCCTTTGGGCATCCTCAACGCATTGGCTCTATCAATAGCCTCTAGTCGGCTGTTGACGTTGAGCTTACCGTAAATGTTGATGTTGTGCCGTTTTACAGTCTCTATGGAGATGAAAAGCTTTTCTGCAATCTCCTTGTTGCGCAGCCGTTGCTCCAGAAGGGACAGAATTTCGAACTCACGCTTCGTCAGGGGTTCATCCAAAGACTGGTTTATTAAAGACAACGGGTCAACGGTCAGGCTGTCGGACGCCGCCCGGGTCCTCCCGATTTCCTCATCCTTGAAGGCGGCCAGGAGCTGTTCAACATAACTTAAGGCGATTTTTTGATTTGACAGACGGCTCAAAAGAGCGGCCATTTTTGGACCCAGATCCACGAAGAGACGGATAAAACTGCCGGGTTCGGCCAGGGTAATTGCGCGTGTTAATATTTCCAGCGCCGCTGGTTCCT
>JAQYVG010000033.1 GCA_030145595.1 Desulfobacterales bacterium
GCGATAAACGGCAAATAATCTTCCAGGGGTATAACTTCTTCCTCCGAATTAAAAAACCTTTCTAAAACTGGCATAAGTTTTCTCCCTGAACCTTGCCTTTTTATTGCCAGATCTCTTAATAACGGAGAAATCCTTTTTCGCAACCTAAACAGTCCTGGATCTTCTAGCTGCGAAATCTTTGATATCCTATGTGGACTGATTGCACAGTTAACAATTAAATATGGTAGTGCTTTTTTTCCATCATTTCCGTATTCAGCTTCTTCAAAATTACCCTTTCCATCAGGTAGACAATACAATGGTTGATATGCCAAGAAATCAATAAACCCTTCACTGTGAGGGCCTAATTTTTCAAATGATGTTAAAGCGTTATTTTTTTCTAGCTCACTTCCAACTCCAGTAAATTTTATTGAATTCTTATTATAGGGTTTAGAAACCGGATCATGAAATAAACCGGATGATTTGAATGTTAAGAATCTTCTATCAGGTAAAGGAATATAACATTGACGTAGGTTAGCAACCGAAAACTGCGCCTTGTCATAATGTCTATCCGTCATCGCAACGATAATTTTACCCCCTCTCGTCAATATTTCATTTGCCACCTTAGGCTTACCACAAAGAAAAATTCCTTTGTTTTCCATGATATAATCAGCAAGAGTCTTATCCCCTTTTATCTTTTCTGCAGCTAACTTTTTATTGCAAATTTCCATCTTTCCTGTTTTCTCCTCAGGCAATACCTGCATAAACACCGGTCTTAATACTCGATCATTTAACAACGCCTGTTTAACTAACTTAATCGCTTCTGAATCAGAATCGAATAAGTTCACAATCTCCGGATATTTATCCAATCCTTCCTCTTGCAAATACTTATTCCATACCATTTCTTTAATCATGCTCCGCATTCATTTTTTCTGCATTTCCGAGTACATTGGCTATTTGTACCAACTGTCATTTGTCCGTTATCCAAAGTTTATACTGCAAGCTGCAATAACTCAACCCACCGGCAATTAGTTCCAATTAAAAATATCGCATAATGTCCTGAAGATCTCTATCCAGACTCCACTCATCAAGCAAATTATAAACTAATGTACGTCCCCAAGAAAAGATTATGACTTTGATTGAACCTTTTTTGTTGATCGTTTAACACCACTGGTAGCCTTCGCCGCCAGAGGATCATCCGGCCAGAAATGTTTAGGATAGCGGCCTTTGAGTTCTTTTTTAACTTCGGGGTAGCTGCGTTGCCAGAATCCGCCCAGATCTGAGGTGACTTGAATTGGGCGCCGGGCCGGAGAAAGCAGGTGCAGAAGCAGAACCACCTTGCCGTCGCAAATGGTGGGAGTATCCGCTTTTCCAAACATCTCCTGGATACGTACCGCCAGCAGCGGCGGTTCCTCCATGCGGTATTCGATACGAACTTTTGAACCGCTGGGTACGGATATGCTGACGGGCGCATCAACGGCAAGCTTCTGCTGTTTCTCCCATCCCAACATGGCCTTGAATATTTCTTTTAGATTAATCTGTTTGAGCTGTTCGGCCCGATTGATGCCAATCAGATACGGCGCCAACCAGCTCAAATCGGCCTGCAGTCGGCGATCACTCAGATCCGGCCAGTCCATTTCCGGTTGCCAGCCACGCAGGCAATTCACCCGGGCCTGGAATTGACGTGATTCCCGGCCCCAAGGCAAACACTCCATACCCATTCGTTCAATGCCTGTCAACACGGCTCGGCTGATCTCCTCGGGGTCGATACCGGATAACGGATTTTCCTTGATAACGATTTCCCTCAAACTAAGACGACGTGTCGCAACCACCCTGGCTGAGGAGTCATCCCAATAAACCTGTCGGCTTTCCGATAACAGATCACTGTGATCTCGTTTCAAGTCGGACAGCTCCAGAGACTCGGCCAGGAATATTCGCCCCTCCTTCCGGCCCGCATCCAATTGGGGCACCACCAGGTATTCGCTCGCTGCCAGCGGATCGCTAGGGGGGAGAACAGCCCCGCGGCCCGTGGCCAAAAGGTATCGTTCTTGCTGGTTTGGGCGGCGGCGGGCAATACGATCTGGGTAAGCATATACCAGAAGATTGCCCATTTCATCCACATTGCGTGGACCGTTTTTACCGGCGACAAGTTGGTGCCAGCTCCGAGCTGCCCGGTCAATACGGCGACATATTGCCGGATCGCCCCCTTCCCGGTTGACCGCATCAGCGCCCTTTTTCCGCCATAATTCAAGCAAACGGTATCGCAATCGCAGATCGGCTGAGGGGGTGCGCCGATCCCGTTTGACAATATCGCGCTCAGATAAAATGGCCGATATGTCGCAGGCCAGCGGGACTTGCCCTATTTTCTGGGCCATGAGAAGCATATGACCGAGGCGAGGATGGATCGGCAAGGCGGCAAGTTGTTTCCCTGTATCAGTGATACGTCCGGACGCGTTAAGTGCATCTAAAGAGCGAAGCAGTTCCCGTGCCTGCTGATAAGGGCCGGAGCGGGGTGGGTCGAGCCAGCGCAGATCCTGAGGCTCACTGACTCCCCACAAGGCCAGCTCCAGGACGAGATTGGCCAGGTCCACGGCAACGATTTCCGGAGGATGAAACGGTGTCAGGCTATGGTGCGCTCCCTTGGTCCAAAGCCGTAAACAATAGCCCGATCCCAGACGTCCGGCCCTGCCTGCACGTTGGCGGGCCACTGCCCTGGACACACGGACGGTGGTCAACCTGCTCAGCCCGTTGCTCGGCTCGAATCGAGGCCGTCGCGACCAGCCGCTGTCTACGACGCAGCCGATTCCTTCAATGGTGAGACTGGTTTCGGCAATCGAAGTTGCTAAAATCACCCGGCGGCGTCCAGCGGGATCGGGCAGAATAACGCGATCCTGTTCCCCTTGGGAGAGGTCACCGAAAAGAGGCAAGATCAACATATCGTCGAATGCGGGCTCACCGCTCAACTGCCGCTGCACATCTTTGATTTCGCCGGTGCCGGGCAGAAAAACCAGCACATCGCCTTGCTGCTCATGTATAACCCGGCGTACGCCCGTTGTCGTTATATTGCTGATTCTGCCGGATGCTTCCCGCTCAAGATATTCAATCCTGACCTCATGGTCTTGTCCCTTACCGGTAATGATGGGAACATCGCCGAGTAACCCTGCAATGGAAGATGTGTCCAGAGTGGCCGACATGACCAGTAAACGCAAATCCGCCTTGAGTTGGCACAGGTCTAAACAGAGCGCCAGGGCCAGATCGGCATGAATGGATCGTTCATGGAATTCGTCAAAAATGATCAACCCCACACCGTTTAAGTCAGGGTCATTCTGGATCCGTCGGGTCAATATCCCTTCGGTAAGCACCTCGACACGGGTGTCTTTTGAAATTTGTCGGTCAAAACGAATTTGATAGCCAACGGTTTGACCGACCTTCTCCCCCAGCAAAGAAGCCATCCGGGCCGCTGCCGCCCGGGTCGCCAGCCGTCGCGGTTCCAGAATGAGAATCTTCTTGTTCGAAAGCCACGGTTGATCAAGAAGCGTGAGGGGTACAATGGTGGTCTTCCCCGAACCGGGTGGTGCTGCCAGCACCGCTGAACTTTTGGCGAGCGCATTTTTCAACTCGGCGATAATGTGTCGGATGGGATATTGCGGCAGCTGCATGGTAGAGGATAGTTGAATGTAAGGCCTCGTGGTTGTTTGGTATTACCTTAGTCTGTTGACTCATTTTAAAGTTAAGGGCGTTTTGCGGGACGTCCATAGGCAAGAAATAAGCCATGCTTAAAAGATAGTTGTTTACTTATTCCTGGACGTCCCCAACGTCCCACTAATATTATACATTCGTTGCTAATATAACAGGAAACTTATAATTCGATGAGTGCCCCTTTTTCATCCTGTAAGTCCACCAGATCCCGCTACTCGATGACCTGTTTGGTTCTTAGCTCGTTCCGAAGAAGCTCGACACGCCGGCGATTTGCACCAAAATCTGAATAGCCGATGCGAGACGCCGAACGAATCGAGATGATCCCATTGGATGAATTAAAGTATAATTCAAGATCATCTATAAATCGGAAGATCCGACTCTTGCATTCCACATGGATGTAGTTATCGGTTGCCGTGACAATGACCCACCCGGGCATTGATACTATTTCATCCCGGATAAGGGGCCAACTTACGTTAGGATCCCCTTTTAGGCGAAACGGGTCAATTGCATGCTGTGGGTCTTTTGCTTCTGACGATATACAATTTGGGCTTTTGGGGCAGCCTCTAAGTCCGGACGGACCGATACCGATCGCCTCGGGTCGTTTCCCGGAGCACCCATTGACCATAAACAGAATCAGTGCCAATTTTAAACCTGGTTCAAAAAACCTGTACATTTACACAAACCCCTTTTCCCCTTGCCCTATAAAAAAGGTTTTAAAAAATTATTTTTATATCTATGGACGTCCTGCAAATCCTGCCTGAACTATGCAAAAAGTTAAATCGTATGACCGTCCCCAAAGTTCCAGAAATAGGCCGCCCAAATGCCGTGATATGTTATGGCTGAAGTTTAATCAAGCATCGAAATGTTGAAGGATAGTACAGACTTGGAAGTTTTCAGCAAAATCTTCTATTGGCAATTAGACTGCACCATTCAAAGACCCTGTTGTTATGCGCCGCTATGCAAACCTGTTTTTAATAATCACCTCATCTATATCTAGCTGACCCGGTCGTGGCCACGCCTCTTTCGTACTCTTGCCAATAGCAACAAACATTGCGATCACATGGTCGCCGGGAAGATGAATAAGTTCAGCAACTTTTTTGAAATCGAAACCATCCATTGGGCATGAGTCATATCCCATTGATTTTGCGGCAAGCATTAATGTTTGTGCGACTATACCACAAGATCTCATTGCCTCATCTCTCTGAACCTGATCTTTGCCTCGATAGTAATCATCGATAGCTGGAAGCATAAACTCCCGGACCTCGTTTGGGGCATTAATCCAGTATCGACTAGACTGCCTCTCCCATGACTTTAGGTCGGCACATAGAACAATGAATAACGAAGCATCTGTCACCTGCGCTTGATCCCAAGCCACCTCCCTAATTTGTTTTTTTAACTCCTGGTCAGTTACCACAACAAAACGCCAATTTTGAATATTGAACGCCGTGGGAGACAGCACGGCCAAAGACAGAAGCTCATTCACTTCTTCTTCGGTCATGCTATGGTTTACATCAAAATGCTTAACAGCTCGACGTGAACGTATTGCATCTACTGTTCTCATACTATCCCTCCTTTTTTCTTTAGAAACATAACGCTGGAGCGACTGGTTAGCTTGATCCGGAACGCTTTCCATCAAGCCAATGGGCCGCACCTGCAAAGACGAAGTACATCACAAGTGCTGATATTGCTAAAGAGGCTTTACCTTTTGGTATTTCAACCGATAAGCACATATTGGGCTGTTTTTCCATTGGCGAACCCCTGAACAGAGGTTAGGAGAAATAATGGTTGGCCAGGACCTGAGATATTTACAAATATCTATTATAACACAAAATTGTGATAACGATATTAGCTTATCTCAAAAATTATTCCCTGTCCATTTCTGAGATACCTTGCAATTTGAACAAATATCTTAATGGTTTCAAACCCTTTGATACGATTAACATATCTGGTGCTCAGTTGCAGCATTTTAATGAAAATCTGGTCATCCCCTCAACACTACATATGGTATATTTTCGTTTAGATCCGGTCAGGTCTTGAATTGACGATTTCTTGCCTGTATGTACACTAGGGGATTTAATGGGTCAATACCAGATTCGGAATCCCAATCACGCAAATTTTAGGGTTTGGTTTTTTTGTGATGAAAGGCAGTATCGTAAATTGTAGCTCCAGAAGCCTGAACACAAGATATAGGATTTTTGGACTTTCAGGTCTGCAGGTGATGATCTGCCAATTCAGATACACATTACGCATCATTGAAGTTAAAGGATTTTAGAACGAATGAACAACATAGCAAATATCTTTGTTCCTACAATTAAACAGCTCACAGTTATCTTATAGATGTTAAAAGTTATTATTGAAAAAGGAATGGGTTGCCTCGACATTTGTGATTTTTTGTCTTATTTTCCATCTGATAAGAATACGTTATCATTCCAACCACGGTAATTAATTAGGAGGGTAACCTATGGATTGTGAAAAGTTTAAGATACGATATCCTGAAAAAGAATGCACACTTGATCAAGATGAGGAATGGGTCACTATAGTTACCCGAGACAGTACTGAAAAGATTAGACTGAACGATTATGAGAAATTTTATGAGATTCCCGGACTTTATGAGAAGGTAATCTATGACAAACTTAAATGCGATTCTCATAGGGTGATTTGTGAATTACTTAATAATGAAATTGAAAAAGTTGTATTTAATAAAAAAAAACTAAGGGTTTTGGATTTTGGTGCCGGCAACGGAGTTGTGGGCGAATGCCTGGATAAGGTGGTTGGCTGCAAGGTTCTCATTGGCCTTGACATTATCCAACAGGCGCGAGATGCAGTTGAACGCGACCGACCAAAGCTTTATGATGAATACTACGTTATGGACATTAGTCAAATGGATGAATGCAAACAGAAGATCCTCAATGAATGGAATTTCAATGCGCTGGTCACCGTTGGTGCGCTGGGTTACGGCGACATCCCCCCCCAAGCTTTTATCAACGCTTTCAACACCATTGAGGATCGGGGTTGGATTGCTTTTAACATCAAAGATCGTTTCCTGAACGGAGATGATGACACAGGATACAAGGATACGCTCAAAGCTATGATGGGAGACAGTTTAGAAGTGCTTCAGAAAAAACGCTATTGCCATCGGCTTTCTTTATCAGGTGAATCACTGTACTACTACGCCATTATCGGCCGAAAAGTAAACAACACTCATCCTTATAGCCATAAGAAAAAGGCTTGACTGTGAACTAAGAGAGGAAGGTTGAATGTTAAGAAAAAAATCTGTTTACTATCTTATGTCTTAGTAAGGAAGTGGCAATGAGCTTTGCCATAGCGCTGTTCACAGAGGATACGAGCATTTTGCTCTTTAATGTGGCTTTCATCCCCTATTATCGTGTGAAGTTTAAGGTTAGGAGAATATTTGCTATTGGGAACAGTTCTCCCCAAAGCCTCGGCCATGGCCCTTATATGATGTGGCGCAGTGCCGCAACAAGCTCCGATATAATTTATTCCCATTTTTTTGGCTTCAAGAGCATATCTGGCCATTTCAAACCTAGAGAGGACGAACGGGTCAAGCTCAAGTGGAAAAGCAATATTTCCATCGAATTCCTGTATTTGAAAATATGGCTTGTCTTTTGAACAACGATAGGCAACAGGCTGTGTTGCGACAAAACATGACACAGTTTTTTTCAACCTTTTTGCAAGAGGAAGCATCAATTTCGGATCTCGAAAACAATTAATCCCCACAATATCAGCACCTAAGTCTTCAAGCTCCTTGAAAGCATCTTCCAGCAAAATTCCATCTAGTGTCTTATCGTCAGATTTGAACCCCATCGTTATAAGAGATGGCATATCAACAGCTTTTATAGCCTCCAGAGCAATTTTTGCTTCACCAAGGTACTCAAATGTTTCGGCAATAAAAAAGTCCGGTCCGTATTCGATCTGGTATTGTATTTGTTCGTCGAATTGACTACGAGTTTCTTTATAGGTAATAGCATTACTCGGATCAAAGCTCCATGTATTAGAAAGATTACCGGCCACTATAATTCCGTATTCGTCTGCTACTTCTCGAGCTATACGCACGGCATTTGCATTTATTTCTTTAAGATATCCTTCCGCTCCGATGTCTTTTAACTTTTCTTTATGGGCGTAATAAGTAAGTGCCTGTATTACTTCGGATCCGGCCCGGGCAAAGTCCGTTTGGAGTTGTCTGACACTCTCCGGATGTTCAATAACTACTTGAGGAGTAAACGGTCCCGCACTCACATATCCTCTGCGTTCAAGCTCAAATATTGCTCCTCCGTCACCGAGAACTACATCATTCTTTAATTTTTCTAATATCATTTGAATCCTTTCAACACTATATATAGTACAATTTCGTGCCGAACTGTTCCGATCCTAGAGACAATGAAGATGTCTTGCCTTCATCGACATGCACTATAGAATCAATATCATAGATTATTGCGTTTGGGAATCGTGAATATTTTGGGCTCCATTTTTTGCAGGGTGTAAGGCATCATGTATTTTGGTTTCAAAGGCCGGAGAGCAATATATGGGATTATTTGGCCTCAGCCCATCCCTAAAGATGGTGGCCTGCTCACATAAAAGTTGTCACAAGATATGGTATTAAAATAGAAAGGCAGGGCCTTGGGAGGGAGTGGTCTTTCCGGCAGCCATAACCCTAAATGCTTCAATATCTTTTCTTTACAAAGGATAGAACCTTTTGGAAGGTTGTAGAAATAGCAACACCTATCATCAGTGGTGGTTATGCTTTATCAATTGGTATTATATGGACTGTTGCTAAGTTACACTGCAGGAGGTTAAGGGTTCTGGTTATCAGCGATACCCTTTATTGAGAAATTATTTGATATAGGTGGTAATGTAGTTAGTGTTCACAATCATATTATCAATACCCGCTATACTTTGTTTTATTCCTGGATATGAAGTTTATATCTATATGTGATAGATGCTGTAAGAAAACCTATTTAATCTCCCTAACCAGGCATTATAAACGAATATGTGATGTTTGTGAGGATATTAGACGCTATCAGCCATGCGCGGTTGAACGAACTAATATGAATTAATTAATAGTAGAGTAAGGCTTAAATAGAGCTCCTACGACAGGACAACCCTTGTTCTGTCGATATATGACCCTCAACTTTGTAATGATACTGGGGGTTTTTAGTTAGAGTTCTTACTTGACTTGCAGGAACTTATTCGGAAAGGTATACCCTATGAACATAATTAGGATACTCATTGGTGCTATAGGCTTTTCCTGAGAGAACTTTAATCTTTTTTCAACATTAACCATTTCATATTTACCGGATGGAACTCTTTTATACAAACCAAGATCAAAACATACCATTGTTCCCCCCCCTTGGATATATTATTCCACCATAGGGGTCAGAGTAATCTTTACATTTTCATAACAATCCACTTTGAACTTTTGACCATCTTGCGCTTCTATCATTTTCTCCGTGTTCCCTTTTATGGCTGCGGTGAATCCACTTGTTGCCAACATAGAAGCAGGGATGAATATACCTCTTGAATTATACTCAACATAATCTTTGGTTTTTTTCCCTAACTTATCTAAACCGACAACCTCATAATACCTCTTTTTTAACTGACTTAGCTTGAAGACACGATTCAGTATCGTTGCTGGAGAAGGTGCTTTTTCCAGGTTGGCTTCCTTTTTAAGATACTCTTGAAGGTCTCTGGCGACTTTGTGTTTCTCTAATGCTTCCTCTAACAGTTCATTTGAGAATAATTCATTTGATGATTTTGCCATGTTCTTAATTCCTTTCCTGTTTGGTTTATTATTTGATTGTTCTGACATGCTTTGCTCTATGTCTTCTACATACTTTTTTAGTGTTTCATAGGGCTCACCTCTACCAAAAACAGAGGGTTTATGTTCTCTATCCTTATTTAAACCTTATCAAATTAAGTTTTAATTATCAAAAACAACACTATCTATATGGTATAGTATAACCTTAATAATCGGCCTTGCCCACAAAAAGCTTTAGCCCTATCTAATGAAAGGGCTAAGTGTGTTATTGATTTTGTTTAATGTTGGACTGTGTAAGAATGTGTGCGATATAAATTAGGTTTAAATTTGTTTCTTGTTGTGTCTCATTGTTATTGTATCAAATATCAGATATGCATATTCAAGCTGATCAAGTTTTGCTACTTGGCATTTCTAATAGGTTCACAACAAGCGGAATTGGCTTGTAATCTTTTTGTCTATCAGCCTTCACACTGCGAAAAGTCCTGCATAATTTTACGGGAAACCGCATTTTTACATTCGACCGGGCATTGGGCCAGATTTGTGACATTGCCGCAATGCTCTTCACACTCCGGGCTGCCGAATTTTATTTCTGCGAAAATGTTCCCTTTATACAGCGATAAGAAAGCTTCCACTTCGACTGCAAGAGTAGTACCACCGTTGTTGTCCCCTAAAATATGATTGAACAAGTAGTGGCCAGGTTCGTTTCCTTTAAAGTTGGCTTGGAGTCCAACCAGACAAACGGACGGGTCTCCCAAAAAGTCGTCTCTGGACTTCCATGTGTATTCACATTTTGTGCAGATTTTAAACGGATTCATTTTTAGCGGTTCCTTGCCTGCATTGTTAGGTGCTATCAGACTAGTATCATTGAGGATTGCTAAAGGCAATCGCAAATATTTCGGGCTTCATTTATTGATAGCTGGAAGGCAGGTGTCGTGCATTGGATCGTTAATGTTGAGCTGTGCGGCGAGGGAATCGAGTCCGCCACCAGCGATATGTTATATTGCCTTTTTATTCACTCCAATACAGAGTCAATGAACCGTCTTTTACTTCGTAACTTGTCAGACGATTGAAAAAAGTCATGCCCAAAAGTGAATTCCGCATTCCGACCTCGTTTACCGATGCCCCGATTTCTTTCAGATGAATTACACCCATTCTTAGATCGGCGATTCGGATCGAACAGCCGCGGACAGATCCGTTCGCGGTTTCATAAAGCCGGTCAAAGCGGAGCTTATCTGTTTCAATACCCAGTCTTCTGGCATCGTCCGGCGACAGCATAATATGGCTCGCGCCTGTATCCGCCAGAAACATGACGGGAATTCCGTTCACTTCGGCCTTGATATAGAAATGTCCGTCGTTTGAAACAGGAAAGCTGACAGAATGCGGTGTTTTTTGAAAGCCTCTCGCGGGGATGATTTCCGCCAGAACTCTTTCTTTAACACGGAAAAGTTCATGACGATAACTGTATCCTGAAATTAGGATAATGAAAATTCCGGCCCACACTGCAAGGTATTTCAGGTTCTGCCGTATTTTTCCGGAAGCCAGGACCGAACTGACAATCAGGATGAGCAGTATTTCATAAAATATCTGTCCCGAATCTTCTTTGAAAGTGAGTACGTTAAATGTCCGGTTAAGGTGAATCAAAAGGCCCGATAGAAGAAAAACGATTACAAAAAAACTAATGTTGAAATTCCAATCGGTTTTCTTTCCACTACCCCGACAACCGGAGGACTGATTATCACAAAGTGTTTTCTTACAATTGCTGCAGAGAAGCGGTTCACCGTCTTCTATCTTGTTTACCCAGACTTCCGCGGCACGAAAATTATCAGTGCCGCAATGAGGACAGATGCAGCTATTATGATTGTTTCGAGAATACATTTATCCTTCCATACAAACGGTCATGCAATATAACGTGGGCATAACCTGCCGAGATGAAGCGCAGCGAAATCTCAGTCAGCGTTCATGCCATGGTTGGATGCTCTGTTTATTCTTCTTCGCGATGAAGAAGGTTAGAGAATGCCCTTGGGTTCAAAATCGGAATACCTTGAAACTCTTTCAAAACAAGTAAGTCTTTATCGCCGGTAACGATACAATTAGCACTTCCGGCGACTGCTAAACCGAGGACTTTAATATCGTCGGGATCACGACAAATATCTGGGGAAAGAGGGACTGGATCGATCATACTTACCTGTTCCATCAGGAGGTCGCCAATATCATCAACTATTTTAGCAGAAAGTTTGATTTTCAGGCGGAGATTTTTCAGAATTTCTTCTAACAATTCGTCACATAGCAAAATTTCATGATCACTAAGACAAACCTCCATAATGGATTCACAGAGGCCACGAGCGGCAAAGGCAGCAATGATAACATTGGCATCAAGGACGATCTTCATGAAATGGCCTTAAAGACGTCCTCGTCGGTTAAGAAACCCTGGGCTTCGGCAAATGGTAGAACCTTCTTTCGAATGGCTCGAAATTTCTCAATAGCTACATATCGCCGAATAGATTCCCTTACGACATCGCTAACAGGTTTGTTCTGCTCCTGACTAAATTTCTGAAGATCTGCCTTCAACTCATCTGGCAATCTGATAGTTAGCGTGCTCATGGTAAGACATTGTAACACACTTGTTGAAGATGTCAAGAATTCAAATTTGCATCCAACATTATATATTATGTGGTTGCAGGTTTTTCCCGATTATCAGGATTTGAGACAGTTTTAGGAAAAGTAGTAAAAAGTGATAGAAAAGTCAATATTTATAGTAATATTAATTTGATATAAACTTCTTAAAGAGTTGCATATTTTACATAAATGTAACAATTGCATTTTTTTGCCCGAATTATGGGAGTTATCATGCAGCCGTATAATATGGAATTTCGTCTTCGAAACGACACCAAGTGCAGACAACTGTATTGTCGGCCCTGATTACTCTGCCAAAACCAACTTTTAAGAAAAATCTTAAGCGGAAAGACAGAACTCCTATATCCAAAATCCAATATTTTCAGCCAATTTGGAGCTAAATGTCGCCTTGACAATACGACCGATATCCGGTATCTAAACCCAAGTCGTCGGTTGCTGCAGTATGTTGTTGCTTGATATCCAGCCCTACGACATATTGGGATGCTTCCTGCTACGGCACACAACTTTAAATTTTCCCTTATTCCGAGTTCAAAAGATGATAATCATACCTTGCCATGATTGAACTTATAGTTACATATCTTGCCGCTACCGGCATTCTGGTGGTTTACGGCGCTCAAGTCTGACCTTTTTTGGACGGCCTCGGGTATACAAAGGCCGGATTAATTTCTTTGGGTCCAATCATCGGCGTTCTGCCTTTTCGGTTTGCCGCCTGGCGCCGGAACGAAAAGGTGCTGAGCGCAGAAAAGGCGTTCTTGGACGAAGGTTTACTGCAGCTTCCCTGGCGTTCGTTTAAGGCGGATGTATTGGCCTGGATTGCCGCCGCCGCGATGATGCTGATCATTTACTATGGTTTTTTTCTTCCCTATGCCTCCACCAGCATTAAGGTGCTGGCCGGTTGTGCCGCCTTGGGTATATTCAGCGGCATGCTCAGTTATCTTAAAACGGAGCAACGCCTTATCCGCATGTTGGCCGCCCATAAACAGGCGGTCTTGATGCCGAAGCGGATACTGACGCTCAGCCGAAAAATATTTCTGCTGATTGTGATGATGCTGGGAATGATGGCGGTGACCGTTTTAATGATGGTGCTGCTGGATGTCTACTACCTATTGGATCAGGATTTTTCCAGGTCGGATGTCTATTGGGGGATTTTTAAAGAGATCGCCTTTGCCCTGGTGGTGCTGTTAGGCTTGAGCGTCATCATTATCAAGCGTTACGCGGACAACCTCAAACAAGTGATGGGATTGCAGTTGGCCGCCATGGAAGAGATCAGCCGGGGCAATTTGGACAGACAAGTGCCCGTGCTCACCAGCGATGAATTTGCACGGTTTGCCCAAAAAACCAACGAAATGATGATTGGACTGCAAGAACGGGATTACTGCCGGTCGAGCTTTGAGAAATATGTCTCGCCCGAAGTGAGCCGTAAAATATTGAAAGACGACATTGCCGCGTCAGGCGAGATGATCGACGTCACCGTTTTGTTTTGTGATTTGCGTGATTACACATCGTTTGCTGAAAGCCGCAATCCCCATGAAGTGGTGGGCTTTCTGAATCAATATTTCGCTGTCATGGAACCTGTGATTCGCAAGCATGGCGGTGTTGTGATTCAGTTTATCGGCGATGAAATCGAAGCGGCTTTCGGCGCGCCCAAACCATTGGATCATCATCCGGACAAAGCGGTAAAAGCGGCCTGGGAGATGCAGGTGGTGCTCAATCAACTCAACGACGAGCGTCGACAAAAGGGCGAGTCGGTTGTTCGCCACGGCATCGGTATCCACAGCGGCATGGTATTGGCCGGAAACGTGGGCAGTCAGGCGCGCTTGTCCTATGCACTGGTGGGCGATACGGTAAATCTGGCATCCAGGGTCCAGGTGTTGAATAAAACATGCGGCACGGATATCCTTCTAACCCGAGCCACGCGTGACAGGCTGGCCGCAACTAAGGAGAAGGTCCAACGGGTTGGTCTCTTTCCCGTCAAAGGCAAAAGCGACGAAGTCGAAGTATTTACCCTCACACCTGATGATGCACAACCGCCGGGCGCTTTCTAAGGTGTCCCTTCTTACGCTTCTTGTGTAGAGTATGCCGCACTACAGTCAGCTATTTTTTAAGTTGGATATTTTTGTTGGAAATTTTTGTGATATCAAAACCTCCAAATATCTAATGGTTCCAAATTCTTTGATACGATTAACGTACCTGGTTCCCATATTGAGAAGTGTGTCTTGAAAGACATATGTTTTATAAATATTAAATAAGCATATCAGCATCTACATTATTTTTTATGTTTTCCTGTCTTCATGTTATAGATACCATTGACAATCCCAGCACTATTGAAACCGATTTTTATATTGCCATAATACCAACCACGGTAGTCATCATATGAATCTGGAGTGCCAATCAGAGATTTCACATCTTTACGATACATGCCTATTTCAATATGCTTCCAAGCATCTCTGCTTCTTGATTCAATCCTTGTTAGTATCTCTATTTTTTGTGCCTCTATAGTATCAATTTGCTTGAAAGTTACATTTCGTTCCTTTCGTAATACAGAAGCTTTTGTTGCACCAGCGGAGCCAAGATGTTTCTGTAAATTTACAATCTTTCTTTCCATTTCCTGAATCTGGGCTTGTTGATCTTTGATTTTTTTCTGTACCGATGTATCTTTTTTAATTTTCGCCAACTGCTTTTCAATATGACCAGTATCGACTTCAGCCTTGACGGTCATAAAAATAGTCAAATTTTCGCCAACAAATCTCCACTCCTCTTTAACCGTCTCGACCTTCAGCAAAGCTGATGCATACGAATTGATCTCGTCTTTCGTTAATTGGTAATTTTTTGCCTGTGTATGGCTCTCGATATAAGTGCCAGCTTTTTTCAGAACCTTCCGCTTGGCTTCAAGAAAGCACATTCGCCTTGCATCATTTTTAGAATCGTTATCCCCCATTACATGCTTATGATCTGCAAAAATTGTTTCTATCTTTGCATGGGAAATATTGGGGATAAGGATTAATACGGTTAGAATAATATAGGCAGGTCTAAACATGATGCATCTCAATTTATAATCGTTCGCTTGAAGAGAGGTTGATGTTATCTATAGAAGTACTCTTTTTTCTGAATATCCAAACCGGGCCATTGTAGTCAAAAAATCATTTCCTTTAACTGTAATTAGCAATCCATCAGCTTCTTCAATGATTAGACCTTCCGCAAACAAAAAGTATAAATAATCATCTGAAGTCCAGCTTGATAAGTCGTCAAACGAATTTTGTATGTGCCCAAAATATTCAACAGCCCATTTTTTTATTATAGTCTTGCTAGATTGTTCGTTGATCAGCTTCAGTAGATGAATCTGATTTCCTAATATTATTCTATAAACTCTCTCAAACCAATGTAAATATTGAGTTACAGCCAATTGATGAATTAAAACAGAAGAAGATTCTCCTGTGATATCGATCCCACGAGAGATAAAATCTTTTTTAATATTTTCTTCTATTTCTGATGCACATTGTATAACTGCGCCATATGACATTAAATCGTCGATCTTCCTATCGTTTTTTTCATTTGATTGCTGCTCGGTTTCAACTTGATTTTCTTTTCCAATCAGACCAACATCAGGTTTCCCCTTCCGTTGTAATTGCAAAAAAGCACTGTCATCTTTAAAATCCGTTGGAGCATATAATTTGTCTGATTGCTTACTCACCACCCAAGCAAAAACAACCAAGACAAGCGCTGTAGATAGTGCAAGAAACCATATCAATATAAACCGTTCATTCGATTCTAAGTGACTCCCAGAAAAACCTATGTAAATTACTGCGCAAGTGTATAGCAGCACCAAAATTAGTGCGAGAATACTCAAAGGATTTTTTGGTAATGGAGTAGCGATTTTTCCAAAATCTTTTATACTCATAATCTTTTGTCCTTTATCTTAAAAACATGATATCTTGCCTTAGTCGTTTGTTGCCATCAAACTAATATCATTGATGATTCGGTTTGGCAAGCGTGAAATTTTAGGGGCTGGAAATTTGCATGGATCAAGGCAGCGATCTTGCATTGCTGGTTCGACAATCTCAGCTGTGGCCTTAGCTAATAAATCCAAGATTGAAGTTTACTTTTTGTGACGCTGACGGATAATAGTTTCGAGCGTTTTCTTTTGTTCTTCAGTTAGAATATTATTAAACTTAGCATATGTATCAACTAAAGCTTTTGCCTTCTCTTTTTTAATTTCGTACTTTTTATCAATGAGTTTGTTAATACCTTTTTTATCAATTGTATCTTCCCAAAGCTTCGCCTTAATATCTATCTTTAGCACGTCGATTTCTGCTCGTTTTATTATCAAATCTTTCTTTGTATTAATTTTTAACGTTTTAACTTTTTCATATTGCTCTTCTGATAATCCCAACTCCACTTCATTGGAAATAGCTAAATGAAATTTATGGAAAACCTTGTTTTCTAAACCATGTCCATGTCCTTGATCATATTTTTTTCCTTTACAATATCCTTCTGCATAACAAGCCATGGAGAAAATTCCTATAAAAAGAAATGTTAACAAGCAAACTATAATACTTTGTTTTTTCATGTTTTTTCCTCCCTTATAATTATTCTGCACAAGCCATATATTGTACTGGAAACATTATCCAATATTAATAGGATCTACCTATCACAATTTTCGTGACTGAATGGCAGACACTATCAGATTAATAACATTGAAGATTCGGTAAGGCAATCGTAAATATTCGGGGGTTCATTTTTTGATAGGTGGCAGGCAGGTACCAGGTATCATCATTTTCGGGAACGCACCGCAAAGGCCCGGCCACTGGAGCCGATGAATCGGAAAGCCCAGGGTTCATCGCCATTATCGAAATTGAAGTAAGGTGCTTGCCACGAATCTTTATTTTCGTTTTCTCCTGACCACACCCACAATCCGTAGTTACATCGAAGGATAAGTCCGGTCAATAGCAGATTCGGAACCCCAACCGTGCATATTTCAGGGCTTCAAATTTTCACCCTTGACCGCAAGATATGGAATTTTGGTTCCGGAGGCCAAACCGCAAGATATGGTATCAAAAAGAAAGAAAGGGCTGTTAACTCTGCCTTTTCCTGTCCGGTTGAGCCATTTTCATGGAGTCGGCCGAACTTATTATGTATCTCGGTATGCATTAGCCACATTTGTAATACATCCTATAAGAGGTCGTTAAAGCGCTCGCTCGCTTTGGCAGTTCAACTTATTCTTTTACCATCTTCATGTTCTTTATAATCTCTTCCATCTCCTTTATTTGCTTTATCAGGTTATCAATATCGATTTGGGTTGTATGCAGCTTTGCCCCGACCTTTAGCTTGTCAGAATCTATGTCGAGCACCTTAGCCTTTAGATCAGCTATGGTTTTGATGTTATCTTTCTTTTCACCCAAGCCTGACCTGTCGATGGCTTCCAGTTTCTCGATGTCCAGCTTGACAATAGCTTCCTTCTTGTTTTGTTTAGACAGATCCAGCTCGTTATTCGCATACTTTTTCTGTTTGCCGGCCAGTTCCTCTTTAAGTTCAGCAAGCTTTACTTTTTCGTTTAAAACAAGAAGATCGAATGCTGCCTTTTGTACACCTTCGAGCTGATTCTCGGGGACCTGTGCAAATAGATCTTTATCTACATCAGATATCATTGAATCCACCGTCGAAGTTATGCTCCCTTGGATATTCTTGGTGGTTTCACATCCGACGAATAACAAAAGCGCAAGCAGAAGTGTCAAAATGATTTGAAAATAAAATCTCATGATGTTTTTCCTCCTTGGTTGATCGGTATAATGATTTGAGAAATAACAATCCCTAAAGAAGATTAGATCCCTGTCTGTTTTTTAGACAACTTGCATGTATTGATAGGCGACATCACACTAATAACATTGAAGATTCGGTAAGGCCATCGCGAATGTTTTGGGGCTTGATTTTTGATATGCTCAAGGCAGACATCATGCATTTTGGTTTCAAAGGCAGAGCGGTTAACCCTGCCTTTTCCTGTTCGGTTGAGCCGTCACCCG
>JAQYVG010000340.1 GCA_030145595.1 Desulfobacterales bacterium
TTGTTATTCCGAGGATTATTTTTTGAGCATAACGCAGAGATTGGGCAAAAAGACCATTTATGGACGGACACTAGTTATACTCCAATTGAGGATGTACTGACCGTTGAGGGAGTAAAATATGTTTGTAAAGGTTTGCGGCTTAGTTGATCCAATCCAAATAGATAAAGCCATAGAGTATGGTTATAATGCAATTGGTGTTGTCGCCTACCATAAAAGTATACGCTATTGTTCCCCTGAAAAGGCGATAAAGCTTGCAGAATATGCCCGCGGAAAAATAGATTCTTTTGTGGTGGGGATACATTATAGTGATGTTGAAGCAGCCGCGGATGCCTTCGATTATGTACAGATTTATGAGCGCAGGCAACTTGCGAACCTTGTATTTGCTTCACATGAAAAGCCTCCCAAAGATCTAAATTGCAGCTATTTCATGTATGATACAAGCGTAGGAAGCGGCGAATTCAAAACATTTCCCAAGTGGCTTAAAGATGTGGCGGGGAGGCTGATTGTAGCAGGCGGCCTCGACAAAGACAATGTTTGCAATGTAATTAGAAAGATCAAACCATTTGGCGTGGACGTGTCCAGTGGGGTGGAAAAAGATGGTGTAAAAAATTTTGAGTTAATGCAAGATTTTATTGGTGCCGTCAGAAATTGCAGTTAATGTGTCATAAATGCTTAATTTGCGACAAATTAAATACATAAAACATTCTTCCCGTTTTGTTTACGCTCATTTAGGGTATCATCAAATTGAGGCAAAGAAAGAGAGAGACCTAAATATATAATGAACAATAACAAAAAAGAGATCGACAGGCGCCGGACGTTTGGAATTATAAGCCACCCGGACGCGGGCAAGACCACATTAACCGAAAAGCTGCTTCTTTACGGCGGCGCCATTCAGCAGGCAGGGGCCGTAAAGGCCCGCAAAGCCCAAAGATATGCCACCAGCGACTGGATGGCCATCGAAAAGGAAAGGGGCATATCCGTCACCACATCGGTGATGAAATTCAATTACAACGGCTTTGAGATAAATCTTCTGGATACACCCGGGCATCAGGACTTTTCCGAAGATACCTACCGGGTGCTTACAGCGGTCGACAGTGCCCTGATGGTCATCGACAGCGCCAAAGGGGTTGAGTCCCAGACCGAGAAGCTGATGGAAGTCTGCCGCATGCGCAACACGCCCATCATTACCTTTATCAACAAGCTGGACCGGGAGGGCATGGCGCCCCTTGATATTCTAGATGATATCGAAAACAAACTTCAGATCGAGTGCACACCGCTATCATGGCCCGTTGGCATGGGAAAAAGATTCAAAGGGGTCTACAATCTTTATAAAAAAGAGCTTTACCTTTTTATGCCCGGCCAGGAGACAAGGAGCAGGGCAAGCATTGTGATAAACGACCTTTGCGACCCAACATTAGACAAGATTCTCGGCAGCCAGGCAGATGAGTTAAGAGAGGAGATTGAGTTGATCGAAGGGGCTGCCAATACTTTTGAACTCGACCATTACTTAAAAGGCAACCAAACACCTGTTTTTTTCGGGAGCGCAATCAATAATTTCGGTGTAAAGGAGATGCTGGACGCATTTGTGGAAATGGCGCCGTCTCCGGGTCCCAGGGCTGCTGTTACGCGGGAAGTCTCCCCCTACGAGAAGCCCTTCTCCGGTTTTGCATTTAAGATCCAGGCCAATATGAATCCGGCCCACAGGGACCGAATCGCATTTATAAGGATCTGCTCGGGAAAATTTACCAGAGGAATGAAGGCCTTGCACCACCGAATCGGAAAAGATGTTATATTCTCAAACCCCACCATCTTTATGGCAAATGAGCGTGAAAACGTATCAGAGGCCTATCCCGGCGACATCATCGGCATTCATAACCACGGCACCATAAAGATAGGGGACACATTTTCAGAAAAGGAACCCTTGCAATTCTGCGGAATTCCCAATTTTGCGCCTGAATTTTTCAAAAGGGTAATTCTCAAGAATCCCATGAAAACCAAGCATCTTCAAAAAGGACTGATCCAGCTCGCTGAAGAAGGGGTTGTTCAGGTTTTCAGGCCGCTTGTCACCAGAGACTATATCCTGGGCGCCGTGGGAATGCTGCAGTTTGACATCACCATGGAACGCCTCAAGTCTGAATATGGCGTTGATGCTGCTTACGAACAGGTTGATTATAATGTTGCCCGGTGGGTCCAATGCGACGACCCTAAAAAGATGCGGGATTTTGAGGAGCAAAACAGCGCCAACATTGCAATGGATGCCGAAGGATCGAGGGCCTATCTGACGACAAGTGAATGGCAACTCGGCTATTGCATGGAGGAATGGCTCGGGATAAGGTTCTACAAGACCAGGGAAATCTGCAATGAACGTGGTCAAACCTTGATCAGTAATTAGTGTAAATTATTATACGATAACAAGATGTTGTTGAGCGCACCTGCCTAATTTTCATCCGCTTATCCGGTTTCAGATGTCTGCATCTTCACTATGAATCTTGATAATTCTTTTTCTATTTGTTATTCAGGACCTGCACAGGGAGGCCGATTTCCGTAAGGGATCGGGTGGTCCGGAACGGCAAAGAAGAAAAACCCATCGATTGGAACAATATCGTAGGAGCATGGAGGGGTAATACACAATGAGCTTGCGCTTTCTGCATACAGGCGACTGGCAATTAGGGATGACCCGCCACTTTTTCTCGGAAGGGGTCCAGGAGAGATTTGCTCAGTCCCGATTTGATGCCATCCGTGAACTTGGTAGCATTGCTAAAGAAGAGGATTGCCGGTTTATGGTAGTCTGCGGAGATGTATTCGAGTCAAACCTGGTTGATCGAAAGACCGTCTCGCGCGCCATGGAGGCTTTGAAGGATGTGCATGTACCTGTATACCTGCTTCCAGGTAACCATGATCCGCTCAACGCTGCATCCGTCTACCGCGCCACGACTTTCTTAGAACGAAAACCGCCCCATGTCCATGTGATTGAGGACACCAATCCCATTCGCGTTGACGAAGGCATTGAGATAATAGGAATACCTTGGGCATCGAAACGTCCCCTGCAAGATCTGGTGGCATTGACAACAGGACAACTTGAAGCCGCTGTCAATACTATGCGTGTTTGTGTTGCCCATGGGATGGTGGACAGCCTTTCTCCTGATCTTGACGATCCAGCTCTTATTTCTCTTAGTTCATCCGAAGCCGCGATAGCGCAGAATAAGATTCATTACCTGGCTCTCGGAGATCGACATTCTCTTACCAAGGTAGGTGACAGCGATTGCGTGTTTGTGTTGCCCATGGGATGGTGGACAGCCTTTCTCCTGATCTTGACGATCCAGCTCTTATTTCTCTTAGT
>JAQYVG010000341.1 GCA_030145595.1 Desulfobacterales bacterium
AATCGCCTCGATAACAACAAAAGGTTTTTGCGGAATATCGTCGTCCAAAACTTTAACGTCGTAAACACCGGGCAGGATTGTATATGCATATTAGATATGCACATTAGATATGCGATTTATTATTGCAATGTGGAAGGAAAAAGCGCTCCATTACGCCGCTGATCCCAAATCACTGGAGCGTGATATCAAGCGTTTTGAAAAAGATTTTAATAATCTTGTGGAAACATTCAGAAAGGCGGTGTTAGCGGTCTGGGGCAAAAAAGAGGCCAAAGAGCCCAAACCCAATTTTGAACTATAAATATTTAAACGAGATTCAAAATCCTGTTTCGCGGGAATATTGCGTCATCGCCGCCTACAATACCGGTGCCGGCAACGTCCTGCGGACCTTTGATCGCAAACGCGACCTTGCCCCCGGGCGCATAAACCGCCTGGATCCCCTTGACGTATTCAACACCCTGCGCCGAAAACTGCCCTACAAGGAAACCCGACGGTATCTGGTCAAAGTCATGGACGCCAAGAAAGATTTTGTGAATTTCTAAAAATTTGGTAGAAATGGAGGAGTGAGGCTTAACCTGCTGTAGCCATATAGCTTACAAGCCGGCTTGATGTTTGACGCAGCTTTTTACTCAACAACAACGAAAGCCCTTTGAGAACTTTCATACCTATTACGGAATATTCTTTCATAATCACTTCAAAAGCATTGCCTTCCAAGGTGAACAGAGTCGCTTTGGTTTTGGCACTGACTGTAGCCGACCGCGGTCTTTTATCAATTATAGACATTTCACCGACCGACTGACCTCTGGCCAGGGTATTCAATACAAAATTTTCTCCGGTAATAGTCTTTTTGGTTACTTCCAGTCTTCCATCGACCACAAAACAAACATATTCGCCTTTGTCACCTTCTTTAAAAAGAGTTTCACCCTGCTCGATATCAAAAAGCTTGATGTTCTTTTCTATGATTAGCAACTCGTCCGCGTCAAGGCCGGCAAACATTGGAATCTTAATCAGCAGATCCGTAATAGTGTCTTTCATCATTCCACTCCTTAGCAGCAGGACCTTTGAAATTAGATGAAGAAAAAACGCCCTCTATCTACATACCGTAAACTGCCTGTTTGTCAAACAATTTTTTACTCCAACTGAGCGAAAACGCTCAATTGGGTGGCCGTTGTCCTTTGTCCGTCGTCCGTTGCTAAACAATAAGAAGCGAGATTATATTTCAACTACAGGTGAAACACAAAAGTTGTCTTATATGCTGTTTTTTCTTAAAGCTCACTAACACGTTCAAACAGCCAGACTTTTTATATTTTATCACCAATGGGCTCCAGAAGTTACTGAGCAGTTACAAAAAGTGGCCCTAAGAACCTGTAAAACCACTGACCACGGACGCCTAATCGAGTTTTGGCTCGATTAGTACCTATCTATCAAAATCGCATCATATTTGCGAAGGATTTCTAATCCGAAATACTGTTTGAATTTTGGAATTTGGAAATTGTGATTTATTTGGAATTTGGGATTTGTCATTTAGAATTTCCGGTTTACCCGGTTTGGGTATTTCTAACCTCATCTTTGATCCGTTTTACATGCCCGCGACCCAGTCCTTTGACTTCGCAGCCGAGTTCAAAGTAACGGCGTATCTTTTTATCATCAAGTACGCCAAAGCAATCGATGATTGCTGCCGGCCGGCCTGTCATTGCCACAATATCATCAGGATTCAGTTCAAGATAATCCTGATGCCTGACAGCTATCAACACAGCATCGGCAAACTGTAAGGTTTCGTTAAGATCTTTATGCACACGGATATCACTGAGATTCTCCTGGTTCCTGAAAAACCTTGCTATGGAGTGGCCTACCGCGGGATAGGTGTCCTGCTTTTCAAGCTCCCACCAATGACGAACATAGGGGTCGTGGACGACTAGGTCTGCTCCCATCTCCGCTAATTTTCGGACTATAATTTCCGAGCCGCTGTAACGGGTATCACCTACATCTTCCCGATAAGAGACTCCCAGGACGGCGATCCTGGAAGCTGCAACAATCTTTCCCATATTTCGAAGGGCATCGCGCGCCAGCTGGGCGGCCCGAAAACCACGGGTATCGTTAATATCAATGGCTGCCGGCGTTATCTTGAAAATATCGTCTTCAAACCCCATAAGGGTATGATATGCCCAGACACCCAAACCGCCATCCTTGGGCAGGCAGTAGCCTCCGATACCCGGTCCCGGAAAGATAATATTGGAGTGCGTCGGCCGCACTTTAATAGCTTCTATGACTTTAATCAGATCCACCCCGTTGCGTTCGGAAAACAGGCTCCACTCATCTAGAAAAGCAAGAATTGTGGCCCGGTATGAATTTTCCACTATCTTGCAGGTCTCACTTTCAATGGGTCGATCAAGCACTGTAAGAGGAAATTCCTCCACGTTTAAAACATCCGAAAGGAATGCTGTGACGCGCTCACGGGCAGCTTCATTGGCACCGCTGCATACACGCCAAAAATCACGAATGGACGCCACGTACTCCCGCCCCGGCATGACGCGTTCAAACGAATGGGCCAACAGTGGTTCAGTTTCCTGGAGGCCGCGCTTTTCAAACGCCTTTTTGATAATGGGATAAGCCACATACTCGGTTGTTCCGGGCGGTACTGTAGTTTCAATCAATACCAGGCACTCAGGGTTGATCTTTTCACCAATGATTTTCAGGCTGTTTTCCAGGGCAGCGATGTCGGCATTGCCCTGCTTAACATCCCCAATAGCCTCTTTGTTATAATCACACTGCACATCCACAACCACCACATCAGCAAGTGTCAGAGCATCATAGGTGAAACTGGCTGTTAAAGTTCTCTTTTCTTTGACACAGCGGTAAATCATTGGTGCCACTTCCGGATCCTCCGCTTCTACGGGAGCAAGGCCGCGGTTGAGATACGGAATTTTCCAGTAAGATCTGGTCGAGGGGCGCTGCATCCCGATGACGAATTTTGTAGGTTCCCCCTTCTTTTTATCAACTGAATCGGCAACAACCCCTGCCATCACTGCACCGACAAAGCCGACACCCATGACCACCACGATTTCTCGCCCCATAAGGCGCTGTTCCTCGACAAGGCTCTGCAAACGGTCGAATTCTTCTTGAAAGTCTTTATCTTCCGGCAGCGGAAAGGCTTCCCCTGACGGACAGACGGATGTTAGAGAATGTACGTTCTGAGCAGCGTTTTCATCTTTACCGCTGGATTGTAACTTGGGCATAGTTGCTCCTTTATCGGTTCTGGGTTCTGGGTTCTGGGTACAATGGAACGCGGATAACACAGATTAAAACGGA
>JAQYVG010000342.1 GCA_030145595.1 Desulfobacterales bacterium
CATTTAAATTTATTCGAAAGAGACGTATTAATTAAAATAGTCGAGCCCGAGCAAGAAATTTAACAATGATGATTTGGGTACCTTGTGATCGTTTCACGGTGGATTCCGAGCGTAGAAGTCAGTTCCTGTATATTAACGAGCCCGCCCTGTTGCCCCGCTAATAAGGTTGCCAGTTTTCGAAATGCGGTGATATTTTCTACCTTCAGGAATCCGGCGATATCTTTTTCAAGGTAACTGGAAAAGATCTCATTGATTCTTAACACTTTTTTTTCCGGATCAGCGGTTAAGGTAGTTGCCGGGTAACCGCCATATAGCCCGTAATCATACAGGGTATCATTCAAAGCAGCTATGTACGGATGATAATTGTGGGGATTTAGATCAGGCAGAGAAGATAAAGCCGGAACAGTCTTCACATATTCAGAAAAAGAAAGCGCTTCTATATGGAAAACCTGTTTGCGCCCTGTCAGAGCTTCGTGAGATTTGGTGCGGATATCCAGCGATGATGAGCCGGTTAAGATGAATTTTAGCTGAAGGCGCAGGTCCTGAAGCGCTTTGATGAATATGCCCGGGTCAGGGAGACGTTGCACTTCATCAATAAATACAAAAATGTTGCGTCTCTTCTCTACGTCAAGAAAACGCAGAAGCTTCCCTTGATCCTCCATAAATTCCGAAATGCCGGCAAGATCAAGATTGAAATAATAAATCTCAGCAGGCTCGGCACGCCCGGATTGTAATAGCCAATCAATTAGCTGATAAAGAATGCTGGTTTTCCCAACCTGTCGGGCGCCGGCCAGAATTAAAATCTCAGGCTCATCAAGCCACTTTACCAATTTTCCGGTGATGGCTCTCTCAATGCCGGGGACATCCCAAGCGCGGCCTGTACGCCAAGGATTTGAGAGATTGAATGTCGTTATATCCATAAAACAACCCTGCTAAATTTATATGGTTATATATAAATAGCAGGGTTTATTGCCGGTGGCAAGCATTTTTTAGATCTTTGCCGGTCCGAATTGTCCGGCCATGAAAATCGGAGATCCGCAGCGATTTAATACTTTGACAGGATCAACAGGATTATCAGGATGTTTTTCCTTGCGGTCCTGTCCTGTTGCGGGAGTTTGATAAAATCGTAACGATTTTATTTTCAATGGAACTGAGCACATTCACTTAACATATCGGCAATCCATTGATTGAGGCTTTTATCTGCTGCAGCTGCGGTTGCGACGATCTCCTTATGTAGCTCCTGTGAGATACGGACGTTGAAGCGACCGGAGTATTCTTTGCGAGGATTTACGCCATCCTCCCGGCACATTTCAAGGAAGACCTCCAGTGACGTACGCCCCTCATTTTTGAGGTCTGTGATATTGGATGCATAAAAATCAGCACCTCCATTAAGTCCAACAAACTCACCTCGAAACATCTCAATTTCCGGATCATATTGAATGATAGCCTTGTAGCCGTTTATTTCCATCAGGTTCATCATGGTTTCACTCCGTTTGCCTTTAGCCATTCACGAATACCGGCAACTGCTCCTTTGTCAGTTTTGGGAGAGGGATGAGGACGATGAAATACCCTTCTTTCTCCGAACAACCGGACACCGACCCGGGAACCCTTCCTTGCGCTGAGCTCAGCGCCGAGTTCTTTGAAAAGGGCCTCGATGTCATTCCAGGGCACGTTACCGCTTACCGGCCGGCTAAAAACCAGTGCCAGTGTTTTACGATGTTTTCGTTTCACGATCGCATGGTACTACATTTTAGCACCATTAACAAGGATAAATATTCACATCCGGACAGCCTAACCCGGACGAGCCGGAACCAACGAATATTTGCCACCAAGGCACAAAGACACTAATGTCAGTGATCAGTTATCGGTTATCAGTAATCAGTTTCGTTTTACTGATCACTTTTCACTGATAACTGTTCACCGGTGACGGCCTTGGTGTCTTGGTGGCGATTAAAAAAGGCCGGGGAGATCCCCGGCCTTATGAATTTAATGGCAGCCCGCCAAGTTATCGGCGGGTAAACCTTGCGTCAATTGATCCCGCCCCGCTTTCTGCGGGGCGGGAGTTTTATAAAATCGCGCAGCGATTTTATTTTAGAAAAACTTATACTGGATGCCGAATGCCAGAAACAGAATATCCTTTTCATATGTAACATTGGGGAAAGCTGCGCCTGAACTTGTAGTGGCGCTATCATAATTAACTTTTCCTATACCAAAGTTCAGGTCTAGCTTGGGGATCACCTGCCAGGCGACACCCAGTCCAATGGTCTGGGCATCCAACTCCGGTGCTTCCGGCAGCATGTCGTTGGCATCGACTCCTGTTTCCGTATAGAGATATCCCAGGCTGCCTTTCAGTGTTTTGGTAAAGGCATATTCAAGGGTAATACCGAGGTCATATCCGTCACTGACTCTATCCTCAACAGTACTTGAATTATCGCCGATGCCGCCCAGGTCGGCATCTTTTTGAAAGTAATAGGTCAACGTGGGCATGATTTTCAAAGCAGGCATAATATTGTAAGATGCACCGGCGCTGAACATAGCAGGAAGATCTTCGTTGGCCTTGCCGCCATTATCAAATCCAAAAGCAGTAAGGACCGTGGCTCCTTTCGCATTTGTTCCGGGTGCCCAGATATATTCATACTCGAGGTCTGTCTTGGATTCGTATTTAAAACCGAGGGTAAGATCTTCGTTCACAAAAACATCCACGCCAAAAATCGCACCCCAGCCGCTTGCGGTTGCATCATATTCTGCGGTACCATAGCCGCCGAAAGCAACCGCGGGAGCCGTGCCGCTTAGCCATTTTTGTGAATCTATGTATCTGAAACCGAGGGAGACGGAAAACATGTCATTAATCTGGTAAGCCCCTCCAAAGGTGTAGCCCAGACCGTAGCTTTCGCCCTCCAGCTTCATAGGCCCGGCTGGCCCCGCACCGCCCAAATTAGCCGCGCTACTTTGTACTACTACCGTGGTTGCATTTCCATTGGGATATTCCACATAGCCGCCTCCCAGAGGAACATTAAAGCCAAAAAATCCGGCCCACGGGCCCTTTTTGTAGACCGTATACAGGGCGGGAATGGTGGAAGGCTCATCCGATTCATACGTTGTGCCGCCGGTTGTATTTTTATAATCTTTACCGAAAGTATGGAACGAAAAATTCCCGACGAGTCCATCTTCAAACTTGACCACACCGGCCGGGTTGTAAGCCACAATATCTGCAGAATCTGTTGCCGCAGCCCGGTTCAGGGTCCTGATGTACTCGGCACTCAGGTTGTTCTTATTAACAGCGCCGCCGGCAAAAAGGGGC
>JAQYVG010000343.1 GCA_030145595.1 Desulfobacterales bacterium
ATTTCGAAGTTTTCGAAATTATCGAGTGGGAGATTCCGCCAGAGAGGTAAACCGATCTACAGTAACCTTCGAGTCTCTTAAGATGCTTAGAAATTGGCCGGCTCTTCCCCACCACTCTATCGCTTGAAACAGATTGCTATTTTACTTCACCTCCAGATTCTGTCAAATTAGGTTTCGTTCAGGGCAAATTAAAAGAGTTCAAGCTTATGATTACAAATGTTGATCTTTTGCAGTACTTAGAAGTTCAACAACACAATACGGATTGTTAACTGGCCACATAACTGCAATAAAAACCACTTATCAATGGTCCGAATTTTTTGAGATACCTCAATACCCTATCACCAAAGGATAGCTTGGTGATACTGCTATACTATCTTTCCATTTTGACAACGTTTCAATTGGTTGTGATATCAAATTCTGAAGGCTGAACTGTCAAGTGATGTATTGGCCCGCTTTACGATTCTGTTAAATCAAGTTCAGGTCCAGACACCATAGACGCCTAATCGAGTTTTGGCTCGATTAGGGTGCAGCCCTGGCTCTCATCTTGCGCCAGCCCTCGTTAACAAAACGTTTCTCGCGGTTCAGACCCCATTCTTTCATGGCCTGGACATAAGCAAGCAGATCGGTTTTGGCGAGCTTTTGAATCTGGTTGCGTTCCTTTTCTCTTGTTTGATGATCATCCGGTGTGATCCCGACCCAGGTGACATAGCCTTCGTCGAAGATCCGGCCGGCGGTAACATCTTCAGGCGCAATATCAATTACAGGTATATGCGCCTGCACAACCTCCATGTTCAGCTCCAGCACCCAGCCGTTATCCCACACCCGGTTGTCACAATCTGTTTCAACATTCTGACTGCAGTTGGGACAATAGACCTTGGCAACCACCTGCTCATCAAAAATCATCCTTCCAAAAAATATCTCGGTGGTATTTTGTCCGCATTCGCAAACTTTTCTATAACTCTGGCACATGGCTTACCTCCTTTCAGAGTGATTTTACTATTCCTTAAATTTTTTCTCCAACCGGTCAATTAACTCTTCATATTTTAAAGGTGAATATCCAATAGTTTCATCGGCCTCTTTAAATTCGGAAAACAGCTTGCCAATTTGACTCATGGAAAGACTCCTGTCCATCCAGGGCAATAGGATTTCGTCTTCCTTTTTGATATGTTCTGTAAGCAGAGCACCATACGCGGTCAAGTGTTTTCCAATTGTCGCTTCATCTTGGCTGTCAAGCGCTTCAAGTACTGCCTTAACATGACTTCTCCCCTGTTTGTGATCTGCATGCATAACTTTCAGGATATCCAGATTTTCATCAAAATATTTGAAAAGAATATCTTCTTCTTTTCCATGATGATACTTGTCAGCGTAAGACCGTATAAAATCGACAGCATCGATTATCAACTGCCGGCCTTCCTTTGAATCCACATCAAGATTTGCTACAACTTCCGGAATCAAGGCGATCAGTCTTTTTATTAAAACATGCTCATCAACCAGCATTTGCATAGGAAGGGAGTAATCCAGTCCTTTTGGTTCAGCCTCTGTTTTCCTCTCAATCCGGGGTATCTTTACTTCTTTGCCGGGGTATAAAGCCTGAGCAATTTTTGCCATCATCTCTTGTTCTGTATCTACGGACAAATTATGTATTTCCACAACATCCTTTAATAGACAGGTGCCGACGCTGCAGGGAGCACAGCCAATATCATATTCATTCAGGATGTCTTCTACTACGGGAAATTGATCGATAATCTCTTTGATCCCTTTGTTCAAATAAGTTTCCATTTCTCACCTCATTTTTTTCAGTGGATACATGCTGCTTAAAAAACTTTCCTTGCTGTTTGGCGTCCGCTTGCGCCTGATAAAAATTACCGAACTTTATCGATAGTTGTTTCATCCAGCATTTTTTGAAATTGTTCGGAAATAATCTTCCATTTACTGTGGAAACCGCAAGACCCGTCACAATTATTTAAACCCAAGAAACAGCGCTTGTAACTGGCAAGCAGCATAAAAAGATCGACGATGTCGCGAATATAAATTTCTGAAGGAGGCTTGGCCATAACAAATCCGCCGTTGCGCCCCCGGATGGATCGGATCAAGCCTGCCTGAACCAAACGGTTTAGAATCTTTGAAAGAAAGTTTGCCGGTATTTGCATTTCTTGTGCAATAGTGCGTGACAGTATAGGTTTTGCATCAGCCTGCTGCGCAGCCTGCTGCGACGCAACATAACTCATGGCTCGTATTGCATATATACCCGTTTGGGACAGCACGTGTTATTCCTCCTTAAATAAAATCGTATATAAAATTTCGATCTCAATATTAAGACATACAATAAGATAACTTCATCTCTTTGTCAAGATATATCGTCCCACAATTTTATATAAAAAATCCCCGCTAACTGTGTGGAGGCAGCGGGGATTGATTGTAAGGATGGTATCAGCAATTTACCCCTTCCATGGTAACCAGGAAGCTGTCCTAGTACTCAAATCGCCAGGACCTTTACCGCTTTCATCTTGCCAGCCTGACACCTATTAATCCGCAAAACAGTCCCAACGAATTTGAAAAAGAGGCGTTGAAAAAGTTTAGCGAGCAAGGAATAAATGAAATGATCAGGATCGATCAGCAGGGCCAGAGACAGTATCTTCAATATATGGTGCCGCTTCATGTAAAACGAGGGTGCCTTGAATGCCACTTTGAGTATGGGTCATCTCCAAATGGGATCAGGGGGGGATTAAGCGTAATTCTACCCATCGATAAGATGAAATCATCCATTGCAAAGGATAATTTAAAACTGGCTGTTGCCGGATTCGCGTTAATCCTTATGACAATTTTAACGTTATTTTTTCTGCTGCGCCGAGTAGTGATAACACCGCTGAAAGATTTAGAGGAGATGACGAATGAAATCAGCAAAGGAAACCTGGATGCCCGGGTGCATATTGCAACCGGAGATGAATTCGAAAAACTTGGGACGGCATTTAACACAATGGGGCAGAAACTGACAGAAGGCCGTGATTTGTTTGAAGAAAAAATCGAACTGGCTACCAGCGAGCTTTCCGAAGCAAATCGAGAATTGCAAACCCTGGATAAGCTAAAATCCGACTTTCTGGCCAATATGTCCCATGAACTTCGCTCTCCGTTAACGGTCATCCGGGGAGGCATAGATTACCTGAACCGAACAGTCAAATTAGAGGACAATCGCAATTATATTAAGATCATGGACAAAAATCTGACCCGGCTCATAAATTTGCTTTCAGATCTTTTTGATTTCACCAAGATCGAAGCCCAAAAAATAGAGTGGT
>JAQYVG010000344.1 GCA_030145595.1 Desulfobacterales bacterium
ATGAAGGCACAGATGCGGTCAGCCGAAAAGTCGGTGCCCTCTGTGTTGCCCCAAGAGCAATACGCCAGGCGGGAATACGATATCGCCAACAGAGGTGCGACCCAGGTGCGGCCGGGTGCAAAGCAGATGGCCGACGCAGCATTACAGCGACGATTCACCGGGTCTTACGAGACCATTCAGGAATATAATCAAAAGGAAATTAACATTGGACTGCCGGATCAAGAGTACGTAGGACGTGACCGGTTCGAAAAAATTACACCGAATCCGGTGAAAGTGGCATCCGAGGAGCCGGTCTCGACCTTTTCCATCGACGTGGATACAGCATCCTATGCCTTTGTCCGCAGGGCGCTGAACCGCGGTGTGCTTCCTCAAAAGAATGCCGTGCGCATTGAGGAAATGATCAATTATTTCGACTACGACTACCCGCTGCCCGGCGACAGCTTGGTTCCGTTTAAGCCGACGGTTGCGGTGTTCCCCACCCCGTGGAACCCGGATACAAAGCTGTTGCATATCGGCATCAAAGGCCTTGATATCGCAGCAGATAAAAAGCCGAGGGCCAATCTGGTTTTCCTGCTGGACGTTTCCGGCTCCATGAATAGCCCTGACAAGCTGCCGCTTCTGAAAAACGCCTTCCGGATGTTGGTAGAAACTCTTGCGCCTAATGACACCGTTGCCATCGTCGTCTATGCCGGCGCCGCCGGCACGGTGCTCGAACCTACGCAGGTAAAAGAAAAGGCCAAGATCATCGCCGCCCTGGACCGTCTGAGCGCCGGCGGGTCCACCGCCGGAGGCGAGGGAATTCGGCAGGCTTATGCCCTGGCCGAGGGGAATTTTGATCCCAAAAGCGTCAACCGTGTGATTCTGGCAACAGACGGCGATTTCAACGTAGGAATCCGCAATCCCGACGAGCTCAAAGGGTTTGTGGAGCGCAAACGACAATCCGGCATTTTCCTTTCCGTGCTCGGGTTCGGGCAAGGGAACTACAATGACGTCCTGATGCAAAAGCTCGCTCAGAACGGCAACGGCAACGCCGCCTATATCGACACTCTCAATGAGGCCCGCAAGGTGCTGGTAGACGAGGCCGGCAGCACCTTGTTTACCATAGCGAAGGACGTCAAGATCCAGATTGAATTCAACCCCGCTGTGGTGGCGGAGTACCGGCTCATCGGGTATGAAACCCGCCTGCTGAAGCGTGAGGATTTCAGAAACGATCGCGTGGATGCCGGTGACGTGGGCTCCGGTCGCAGTGTGACGGCCATCTACGAAATAACGCCCACAGACAGCAGCGGGCGGTTGATCGACGATCTCCGGTACGAAACACAGAAGACCGCCGCCAAAGCACCAGTGCCTGACCAGAGAAGTGAATATGCCTTTTTGAAGATCCGCTACAAACTTCCGGATGCTGCCGTTAGCAAGCTTATTACAACGCCGGTGGGCAGGGACAAAGAGTTTTCTTCCATCGGCAAAGCACCGGGCGAGGCCCGTTTCGCAGCCGCAGTGGCCGCCTTTGGCCAGCTTCTGCGCGGAGAGTCCTATATCAAGGATTTTACCTTCGACGACATCATCGGGCTGGCGCAGCCCGTACGGGGGAAAGACAGCTTCGGCTACCGCATGGAATTTTTGAACCTGGTCAGACTGGCCAAAACCGCACGGGCTATGGGAAACCGCTAGCCTGGATTTTCCATGGAGAATTTATCTGACGGTTAAAAAGTTCAGGAATATAATAGTAGGTTCACCGTTCTGGGTTCTGCGTTCTGGGTTATTCGTTCTAGGTTCTGAGTTCCAGGTTCTGCGCTCTGGGTTCGAATTCCGCGTTAACTCTTAAACCTTTGAACCCTGAACCTCTGAACCTTTCAACCTGGTAAACTGAGGAACGTTATGTCATCTCCCATTTAGCCCTTTATGGTTTAAGTCTCCGTGAGATCGGCCGACGTCTCAATCGTCACCATACGACATCCAAATTATAGATATCCTATTTTCTTATAAACAGCTCTTCCCATTCCAACTCTTCCCGCCATTTATCTCGCTGGTACCAGTCTTCTGCTTTATACCACTGGGGTGTTTCAGGTCTTACGAATTCGTTAAGCTCCCATTTTTTATGTCCTAAAAAGATAACACCGACGATTTCTCTTTTGCCGATAAGTCCGATAAATCCAAGCTTCCCATACTTGCCTTCGATGATGCTGTCGGCCACACGGCTAAAGATCATTTTGATTTTACCATAGGTGCCCAAGTACGGTTCTCCCTGGCTGCTATTGATATGCAAAACATCATTGTCCCACCAGACATTATTAAAATATCGCTGCATGTTATCTTTGAGGCTCTCAAAGTCCTCTTTTGAAATTCCGTTGATGGTCCCCTGAATGACATTGATTTTTACAGTTTCCATTATGACTGTCTCTTCATGCATGTGTCCCTCCCTTTTCTATTTGCGGCAGTTTGCAAAGAACCTTGAAGAGGTTCAAAGCGAAAATCTGCTGAAAGATGCGGTAAAGAAACCATTTCATTACGATATCCTCATAAGTAGCGTCGTAGAAGATTGCCTGAACCAACAGTCAGCATCAAACTATTATCATAGACGATTCGGTTTGGGAATCTTGTATTTTTCGTACATCTTGCCAAACACACAACTTGAACCCAATTCTCGTATATTCCATATATCATAAAAATGAAAAGGAGCAAATCTGTTTCACAGGATTTGCTCCCTTACCCAGATGATATGTTGGTCTGTTGTGACGTGATGCCAAAGAATGTCAGGATCACCATTATTTGGTTAAAATTCGCTTAAAATGTAAAGACAAGGGTTTATTTTGCTCTGTTTTGCGGAGAAAGGGCACACAACATGTAGGAATTTTTTTTGAAGGACTGTTGTCGGAATAGCCATTAATCAAATCTAAATTTTCCTCCTGATGTGTATCCTTTTTACCCCTCCAGCCGTCTATATGGTTAAAAAGGGAGGTGATGCAAATGTTTGGCCCAGAATTTTCAAGTTTTTCATTATGGTGGATATGCCCGATTTTGATGATAGCCATGTGTTTTTTCATGATGAGGGGTCGAAGGGGCTCTATGATGTGCGGGTTTGGCTCACGCGACACGGGCAGCCATCACATCGGCGCTTCAGAATCGGCGCTGGACATACTCGATAAGCGGTATGCTTCTGGCGATATCGACAAGGAAGAATACGAAGAGAAAAAGAGCACCATAACTAGTGGCCGTCCATAAATGGTCTTTTTGCCCAATCTCTGCGTTATGCTCAAAAAATAATCCTCGGAATAACAACTATATGCCT
>JAQYVG010000345.1 GCA_030145595.1 Desulfobacterales bacterium
ATGATGATTGAAATTTTCAAAGCGCCGCTCGTTCGTGTGATCGCCTTTTCAAATCAAACAGGCTCTTTTGAGAAAGACCAGGCAATCACGTGGATGCTCTGTTTGAAAAAAGGTTTGGCGCCTTCAGGAAAACAATTGGTTATACAGTACATGAACACATGAGAGGTAGTTAACATTCTGTGCCTGTCCACCAGAAACGGTCGTAGAGAGGCTGAGAATAATGAGAAATGGGGGTGTAAAAATCACCCTCCATTTTCGCCAGAAAATGAAAGGTCTGGAGACAACCATCAAAGTAGTAAATGGATGTACCAGACCACCATTTTCCGGTGTTGAATGAATTGAAGAAGAAGACTGCTTCAAGTGAATCGAGAGTTTTAAATTTTAAATACCCACCACCCACCCGGCAAAACATGGACAAGGCAGGGCAGTCCCAAGTTGGACTGCACCTGACTCCTAACATGCCGCGGGAATCTGAGTAACGGTATCATGTTCCCTGAAATAAAAGCTTTTGGCAAAAAAATTAACAAGAAATATGTCGAGACCCGCGCACGCTGGGAGCCGCTTTATGAAGTGACTCAGATGAAGGGTGACGGTGAGGCCCATCCCTTCCTCTCACCTAACGATGAATTTGCAGACTATGGCACCTGGGACCAGGGCAATCTGGACCTGAGTGTGTTGAAGAAAAACGAAATGCTGCGATTTGAATATGCCCGCTCCGCTTTAAAAACAGGATTGCGGCTGCAAGATAAACTGGGCACCAATCCCTATCAGTTTGGCATGATCGGATCCACCGACAGCCATACAGCGCTGGCAACGGCACAAGAAGATAACTTTTTTGGCAAACATTCCGGTGCAGAGCCAAACAAGTTGCGCTACAAGCACCCCATGGCCAAGATGGGAGATGTTGAATATAAAGGTTATTCACCGCTTGCATCAGGTTGGGCCGCGGTGTGGGCTGAAGAAAATACCCGTGCATCCATTTTTGACGCGATGAAACGCAAGGAAACCTATGCCACCACTGGTAGCCGTATGATTGTGCGTTTCTTCGGTGGCTGGGAGTTTGACAGTAAAGACGCCAACAACCGACTGCCCGCTCGGGCAGGTTATGCCAAGGGTGTGCCCATGGGAGGCAATCTGTCCGTGGCACCCGAAGGAAAGAAAGCACCGACATTCCTCGTTGCTGCATTGAAGGATCCCATCGGGGGTAACCTGGACCGTATTCAGATTATCAAGGGCTGGGTTGACGCCAAAGGTAAGATGCATGAAAAGATTTATGATGTAGTCTGGTCTGATAATCGCAAACCGGATGCCAGAGGCAAGTTGCCTTCAGTCGGTAACACCGTGGATATTGCCAACGCCTCCTGGACCAATACCATCGGTGCCACCGAGCTTATTGCCGTTTGGAAAGATCCCGACTTCGATGCCAGGGAGAGTGCCTTTTACTACGCGCGGGTGATTGAGATTCCTACACCACGCTGGACAGCATTCGATGCCAAGTACTTCAAGGTGAATATGCCGAAGGAAGTTCCGATGACCACTACGGAGCGGGCCTATACATCGCCGATCTGGTATATGCCGTAGCACCTTGGCAAAAAGACAAAAAACAAAGGCGGGGGGTGCCCTCCCGCCTTTGAATCATAAATGCAAGATGTCTGCTTTCAATCGCAAATCCAGGTCACCTCAATATCGGAATTGATTGGGGTTGAATCTTCAATCCAAAACATGTCTTATCTGCTCTATAGGTCAGGTGCAGTAAAATCCGCTAAAGCATGTGATACGAAATGCGTATCATCGATTATAAAATTGTTGATTTCGATGTAGCCAAAATAAATCTTTTGTGAAAAATCCGGGTTACTCACCGTAGCTGATCCGGTAAATTACGCCGGCGCGGTCATCAGAAATTAGAAGTGCGCCGTCAGGCATTACCAGAACATCGACGGGTCGCCCCCATGCTTTTTTGCCCTGCAGCCATCCTTCGGCAAATACTTCATAGAGCACCGGCCGGATTCCTTCGAGGCGCACCCGTGTGATCCGGTACCCGACCGGAGTGCTGCGGTTCCATGAACCGTGCTCGGCAATAAAAATCTGTTTTTGATAGGTCTTTGGAAACATCTTCCCCGTATAGAATTTCATGCCCAGCGGTGCCACATGAGCACCAAGATTTATCGCCGGAGTAGAAAATTCTTGGCACCGGCGCGTATGGCCGTATTCCGGATCAGCAATGGTCCCTGCATGGCAATACGGAAAGCCGAAATCAAGCCCTTTTCGGGGGGCATGGTGGAGGGTGTCGGGCGGCAAATCATCGCCCATCCAGTCGCGGCCGTTATTTGTGAACCATAGCTCACCGGTATCGGGGTGCCAGTCAAAACCTACCGTGTTGCGGATGCCGCGGGCAAAAACTTCCAAATCGCTGCCGTCCGGCTGCATTCGCATAATGATTGCATGGCGCTCATCCGTGCTTTCACAAACGTTGCAAGGTGCTCCCACGGGGACATACAGCATGCCATCGGGACCGAAGGCGATATACTTCCAGCCGTGGTGTTTGTCGGCGGGAAACCTGCTGCTGACGACCACAGGTTTCGGTGGCGCTTTCAAACGTGCCTCGATATTATCATAGCGCAGGATTCGATCCACTTCAGCCACATACAGTGATCCGTTTCTAAATGCCACCCCGTTGGGCATGTTCAACCCCTGGGCAATCGTAATAACCTCATCGGCGCGGTTATCTTTGTTGCGATCAACTACGGCATACACATTGCCGGCGGTACGGGTACCCACGAACAGCACGCCGTTAGAGCTGAGCACCATTGACCGGGCATTGGGGAGGTCTTTTGCAAAAACACTGATGGTAAAGCCCGGTGGCATTGTAACTTTTTCCAGGTGGATCCCATTATAAGTTTTTGCAGAAAAACAGGATGGGATGAATCCAAGAACGACAATTAAAAAAATAATGAGTCTTAAACCATTCATACTCGACTTTCGCTCAATTAGGGTTTCATTTTTATATTGGACAGGATTAACCCGTCTTCGCAAAAGCTTCACGCTACGCCGCGGCAAGCCAGGATCTTCGCTACGCTACGCCCACGCAAGCAGGATTGACTGGATTTTTTATCTTTAGCCGTTTCCGGCCTGTGGTAGCGAAGCGGACATCCCGCCATCGGGGTCCCGCTAAAAGCGGGGACGAAACGGCTAAAACATCATCGCTTTCAGCGCAGTGCAGGTATTTAGCCAAAGATACCTTTCAATATGAAAAAGAAAAAAGCAGCCATGAAACCACCTGC
>JAQYVG010000346.1 GCA_030145595.1 Desulfobacterales bacterium
ATAACCATTGAAGTAGAAGCCAAAGCCAAAGAACTGGCGGTGTTGAAGCTGATCAACGATTTATAGCTGAAGGAATACACAGAGTGTTTCGAGTCCCGCTTAAGCGGGATGAGTCTGCCCCCAGGAGAATAGGCTCCGCATTCCACAGGGCAGGCACAGAAATTGGTCAAAAGGGAACTTTTGCAAAGGTCTCATAATATAGAAATTATTTTGCGCCATATCCGGTCTCTAACCAGGCGTCTTTCCCCCCTTGCAGATTGTAAATCTTCTTATAGCCTGATTCGAATAATGTTTTGGCCGCAGCATTGCCCATGGGGCCGCTTTTACAATATAGATAGATAGGCGTCCGCTTATCTTTGGGAAATTTATCTAGATTTTTATTGATTTTATGAAACGGCACAAACAGATCTGTTCCCTTAATATGGTGCTGTTCCGGTACATGAACGTCAACTAGAAACACATCTTTTTTTTGCATTATCTGATGTAACTCTTGTGGAGTCAGCATTGTAAGTTTGTCCGGTTTCGCAAACAGACATGCTGCTAGAAGCATAGAAATCAAAAGGGCTGATAAAGAATTCTTCATGAGAAATTCGGGTTAGGTTTCGTGGACATGCTTTATAAGATGCCCCAACTCTGGAAAGATAAGCGCTTTGCAGGCCAGCTTGCAGGCTTTCAGGCTGCCGGGCATACAAAACAGGATGGTGTTTTCAAAAACTCCTGCCGTGGCACGGGACAGCAGGGCGGCAGAATCGATCTGTTCAAAGCTGAGCTGGGAAAACAGCGGGCCGAATGCTGTGAGCTCTTTTGCAAACAGCGGGCGCACAGCCTCAATGGTAACATCTTTACTGCTGATACCGGTACCGCCGGTAATGAGTATAGCCTCTGCTTTATGGTCACGAACAGCCTCTAAGACAGTCCGAGTAATGGTTTCGGCATCGTCAGGCACAACCAAGTGCAAGACAACTTCATGCCCTTCCTTGCGAGCCCGCTTGCCTATCCAGAGACCGCTTTTATCATTTTGCAGCGTTCTGGTGCTTGAGACCGAAACAATTCCGACCTTAACCCTCTGCGGCGCACCAGCCTTATGTTTTTTGGTACCCATCGTTTATGCCTGTTCTATGATAACCCGGTCCTCTCCATCCTGCTCTGTCAGCAATACATTCACCGTCTCCGAGCGCTTCGTTTCTACAAATTTTCCGGCATAATCGGCCTGAATCGGCAGCTCCCTGTGACCCCGATCTATCAGCACGGCGAGTTCAATCCTGTCCGGCCGGCCAAAATCGATAATTGCGTCCATGGCCGCCCGGGTTGTCCGGCCCGTAAACAGAACGTCGTCGACTAAAACAATCTGTTTTTCATTGACGGAAAAAGATATGTCTGTGGCCTGCACAACCGGATGGTGGCTGATCCTGGTCCAATCATCTCGATACAGGGTTATATCTATATCGCCCGCCGGTATTTCAATCCCTTCGATTGTTTGAATCCTTTGCTGGATCCGCCTGGCAAGATAAACACCACGGGTGTGAATACCGATCAAGGTCAAGTTGTCGGCCCCTTTGTGAACTTCCAGAATTTCATGGGTAATCCGCGTCAATCTCCGGTCGATATCGGCTGCATCCAGAATTGTATCGTGTTTACTCATTGTCTCCCCCGTGATATTCGTCAAAATATCTTTTTTACACTACACATCGACTTAATATCAAGGATTTATATCATTCATACACAAATTACAACCGCGCGCATGCGGCCGGTCGGCGAAACATCTGAAATTGCCTTGATTTTACCTGATATTTTTTCTATTGTAATTTTGCTGAAGTCGTAAAAAATCGACTTCCTCATATGGTAAAAATTTTTCACCACGAAATACACGGCTGTATTTTTAATACCGTGTTCTAAAGAGCTTATATTGTCATGAACAACTCTTGTACCGGCATAATACTGGCCGGCGGACAAAACACGCGTTTCTCCGGCACCAACAAGGCCCTTGTGCGTGTCGGCGGAAAGCGTATTTTTGACCGCATCTATGACGTCTTTTGCAATTTGTTTCAAGACATTATTCTGGTTACCAACGACCCGGCGCCGTATTTAGATTGGGACTTAACTGTTGTAACAGACCTTTTTCCATTCCGAAGTTCTTTAACCGGGGTACACGCCGGCCTTTTTAATATGACGACGCCTTATGCCTTTTTCGCAGCTTGCGACACACCTTTCATCAAGCAGAACCTGATTGAAACCATCCTTGCAGGTATTGCTCCACATATAGACATTGTGGTTCCCGAAACATCCGAGGGTTTCCAACCCCTCTGTGCCGTATATTCCAGGCGATGCCTGGAACACGCAACCCGGCAGCTTGAAAAACAGGAGCTTAAAATTGACCAAATTTTTAAAAAACTGCGCGTTAAAAAAATACCGGAAAAAGTTTTGCAAAAGCAGGACCCGGATTTAATATCTTTTTTCAATATCAACACGCCCGAGGACCTGGCTAAAGCCGAAGAGATGCTGGCGAAGCTATGACCCTTTACAGCAATTTTAATACCTTGGCTTACCTAGACGGAGAGAGGGTTTATGAGCTTAACTCGCTTAATAAACAACATAAAAAAGCACCCGGATTACCACCAGGCGGGAATGATTCTGTGTCATAATGGTGTCGTGCGAAGCACGTCTCGAGACGGCCGGAAAGTCTCCGGATTGACCATCACCGTTAATCATGACAAACTGCAAAAAATTATCGAAGCCAACAAACAGACACCCGGGATAATTGAGGTGTTGGTTGAAATCAACGAGAACCGGCATTTGTCGATCGGAGATGATGTCATGTTCCTGGTGGTTGCCGGTGACATTCGGGAAAATGTTATCCAGGTTCTTACCGACACACTAAACGCCATTAAAACAACCGTTACCCATAAAACAGAATTCTTTGAATAAGGCTATAGGCTTTTCTGGCATGAAGAAGCGACGCAAAAAAGCAAGGCCCAAAAAGTCGCACCCTGAACAGGATCACTTCTTGATTCGAGTAAAAAGGGGCGAACGATTATATAAATTCTATTATTTTCGTCCCATGGCCGGGCGCCATTATCATTTTGAATACCGCATTTTGGCAAAGGAAAAGGCCAGTGGCATGTTGGAAATGGTCAGCTATAATTTTAAGATCGAAAATGGTGTTCCACAGAAAAGCTCGATCACCAGAGTCCCCAAAATATCAAAAGAACAGTTGGATGAAATTGTTCAAAATGTTATGAGAAAAACGAATACCAGCCCCGAT
>JAQYVG010000347.1 GCA_030145595.1 Desulfobacterales bacterium
GGCAACGCGGTCGCTGCGTGACATGGAGCCCGTCTTTATCTGGCCACCGTTTACACCGACCACAAAATCGGCGATAAATGAATCCTCGGTTTCGCCGGATCTGTGGGAAATTACCGTTGTGTAACCGGACTGCTTTGCCATTTCGATGGCATCTAATGTTTCCGTAACCGTTCCGATCTGATTCAGTTTGATCAGGATGGAGTTTGCTATGCCCTCCTCAATCCCTTTAGCGAATATCTTAGGATTGGTAACAAAGATATCATCGCCAACGATCTGGATCGACCCCTCCAGCCGGTCGGTCATCAAACCCCAGCCGCTCCAATCTTGCTCGGCGAGACCATCCTCTATAGAAAGGATAGGGTATTTATCGATTAATTCCTCATAATAATCGATCATTTTTTCGGCTGTAAGCTTTCTGTTTTCCGATTCTAGAATATACTTTTTATTTTTGTAAAACTCACTGGCAGCGCAATCCAAACCAATACCAATATCACTGCCGGGTTTGTATCCGGCAGTTTTAATTGCGTTAATGATAAATTTTATGGCCGCTTCGTTGGATTCAAGGTCAGGTGCAAATCCGCCTTCATCGCCCACGGCAGTATTGAGCCCTTTCTCCTTCAACAGCTTCTTTAAACTGTGAAACGTTTCCGCTCCCATCTGTACAGCCTCTTTAATTGACTTAGCGCCAATGGGTATGATCATGAACTCCTGAATGTCCAGATTGTTGGCGGCATGGGCGCCGCCGTTGATAATATTCATCATGGGAAGGGGAAGGCATCTGGCATTTATCCCTCCTAAATATTTGTAAAGGGGCAATCCATATGCGTCTGAAGCGGCTCTGGCAGCTGCCATTGAAACGCCTAAAATTGCATTGGCTCCAAGTTTTGACTTGTTTGATGAGCCATCCAGTTCAATCATAAATTTGTCCAAAGTCATCTGATCGGCAGCATCCATACCTTTTACGGCAGGAGCAATTTTTTCTCGTACGTTTTTTACAGCAGTTACGACACCTTTGCCGCCGTAGCGTTTCGAGCGTTTGTCTCGAAGCTCTAAAGCTTCACGTTTGCCGGTGGAAGCACCAGAAGGGACTGCAGCCCGTCCAACAGCACCGCAGGCAACAATGACATCCACCTCAACCGTAGGATTGCCTCTTGAATCGAGAATTTCTCTTGCAATGATATCAACGATTTCGGTCATGGTTTCCTCCCTTTTTTAATGAATTAATATTATATAGAAATTTACAATTTTTCAAGTAGCACCTCTGCGATTTATGAAGTCACGACAGTGATTGTATAACTTGACAAATCGGCGACAAATGTTACTCTGCTAATGGTTTTATGTCAAGCACCGGGCTTGTCTTAGATAAGTTATAAGGGTTATTATGCAAAATACTGACCTATATTCCAATGCCCATCTAGTCGTTGCGGCAATCCGGGTTCTGGCCCACCAAAAAAATACTCCACCTTCTATTGAAGACGTTTGTCAAACCCTATCTTTCTCTTTGGAGCAAGGAAATTTCACATGCAATAAGCTCGAAGAAATGCAAATCATAGAGATAGTCGAAGGTTCATACGGAACCAGACTCTTTATTAAGAACCATTTGGAAATAGAAGACATCCCCAGAGGCGACAAAGTAAGCGGGCTGGAAGAAGATCTTAAGAAATTTAAGAGTTCCAGAAAGGATTTTACGAAAAAAATTGAGTCTTTCCAGGCCAAACAGGCCAAAAAGCAAAAAGATCTTTTCGCCGAACTGGAAAAGAAACTCAAACAAGAAACCGACCGAAAATAAAGTCGTGTTGCGATTTTATTTTCCGGTAATAGTTACCTCAATGCTTCTGGTTCTGGCGCGGTTGTCGTGGTTGATGGTCACTACCTGCTGCCAGGTCCCCAGCTTCAGTTGCCCGTTCCTGATCGGCAGTGCAATGGATGGACCCAGCAGGGCCGCCTGAACATGACTGTGTCCGTTACCGTCATGCCACGCCTTTTCATGTTCGTACTCCATGCCGGGCGGCGCCAGTCTGTTTACGGCCCGTTTCAGATCTTCCACCACACCGGGCTCGAACTCGATCGTCGTTAGCGATCCGGTCGACCCGACCACCGTAGCGCAAAGGACTCCGTCTTTAACATTCGAAGCTTGTATCAGGCGTTTCAGCTGTGATGTTATATCGCGTATATCCGGACCTGTCTTTAAGTCAACCTCCATGGACTCAAAAAATATTGATGCTTGCTTCATAATTGTCCTCCATACATTCTGTCAATTGCATTTTAAAGAAGGTTTAAGTTCCAATTCCACAACCCGGGTCTTTTTTTCAGTTTCACTCCCTTGGGCAAGGGCTCGATCAGATGTACGAAAAGGCTGTAACCTGCTTTCTGAAGTAAATCCTGCTTGGCCTTGATATCCAGTTCCCAGTTGGGGAACATCCAATAGTCTGAACCATATTGCCTAACCCAGGCTTGCTCGCCCTTGGGGCTGGTAAACGATTGCCCGGTTTTCATATTTTCCGCATAGTTATTTGCGCTCTTCGTTTAAAGAATTCATAAGCTTCATCTTTATATTCAAATAAAGGGTTTCGTTGACCATAACTTCGCCAACCAACAGCATCACGTAGAAGAGCCATTTTTTGTAAATGCTCTTTCCATTCCGTGTCAATATAAATTAAAATAAGAGTCCGTTCTAAGGCTCGAATGATCCCTAAATGACGAGTTTCTAGTTCGAGCACTTTAGTTTCATAAGCTAACCAAAATTCTTGGAAAAGATAAGTTTTTAATTCTAAAATATCAGAATTATTTAAGTTATCTTTAAATTTATTAAGTAATAAAAAATTAGTACCAAATAAATTTTCTAATCTTGGAATAACTTCCGATAATGTTAACTGATTTTTTTCAAGTTTCGAAACAATTTCAGTAATAATTTGTTCTCCGTCAGCTAATAGCTTAGTTTGAACAGAAGCACTTTCTAAAATTTTTCGGCGTTCAAAATAAATTACCTTCCGCTGTTTATTAAGAATTTCATCATATTCAAATAAATTTTTTCTTGAATCATAAGTAAGTTCTTCTAATCGTTGTTGAGCAGAATCTAAACTTTTTGATAATAATTCAGCTTCAATTGGTGTATCGTCTAAAAACTGGTTCTTCATAAATTCTTGCATTTTTGGACCACCAAACAATCGTAATAATCGGTCCTCTAAACTTAAAAAGAATTGTGAAGTTCCAGGATCTCCTTGCCTAGCACAACGACCTCGTAATT
>JAQYVG010000348.1 GCA_030145595.1 Desulfobacterales bacterium
AATACCGACCACTTTCATCTTTAAGGGATACACTCCTGCAAGGTCAAAAAGTGTCTCCGGTGAAGACAACAGGCTGTCTCCCGGTTTGAGTCCCAGGTTTTCAGCGACTTTGGCCCCCAGTACGCAATCCCCCAGCACAGCAAGGTTTCTCCCTTTGGCCACTTTTAACCCGCGAAAATCAAAATAATCCAGGGTCGTCCCCACGATGGGATTCCCGCGGGCATGAAATCGGGCATATACGGGGATGGGCAACGCCAGGTCAGATTCCATTACCCTTTCCGAGGCCTCCATGCTGATTAGTTCCGGAATTTCGTTGCTGAAATAAAGCGAATTCATTACCAGATCAAGCGAACTGCCCTTGGCACCCATGACAAGGGGTGTCGATACGGCACGGGACATGAGTTGTTGTTCACTCTCTCCCAACAGAAGCTGGAGGGATACGGGAAGAAATGAAATCAGTGTGATACAGGCAATCAGCGTGGCTGTTCTGATCTTGTTAGAGCGGATATATTGCCAGGCAATGTAAAGGCTATCAATCATAATAATTTTTAATATTCACCGCAGAGTCCCAGAGGGCACAGAGAAATAATGCTTTTCATTTGCCGCTGAGACGCCGGCAAATGAAAAATAATCTGCCTTTATTAAAAAGTTAATCAATATATTCAGATCGTAAATTACTATAAATCAGTAATGTTAATTTGCTCCTTTTCAGCTGAGATGTTCTTTTTTCTTTCTGTCCTCTCAGCAGAAAGAAAAAAGAAGTGAAATCCTCTGCGATCTCTGCGACTCTGCGGTGAGCTTTCTTAATTTCTAAAATCATTAAAATCCACCACGCGGTCGAAGCGCTTGAGCAGTTCATGATCGTGAGTAACGGCCAAAAGAGACGCCTCATGCTCATCTACTGCTTGAAATAGAGAATCAAGAATGCGATCCTTGTTTTCCGGGTCGAGATTCCCGGTGGCTTCGTCTGCCAAAATCAGTTTCGGATGGGGAAGCAGAGCCCGGCAGATGGCATTGCGCTGTTTTTCTCCGTGTGACAGATTATTGGTTTGCCGTTTGAGTTTATCCCCAATACCCATGTTTTCAGCAAGAGCTACGGCACGCTTTCTAACATCTTTATCTAACTTCAGGGCCCCGGTAATGCGGAAGGGATGCAAAATGTTGTCAATAACGTTCAGATAATCCAGCAGTTCAAAGTCCTGAAATACAAACCCGATATTTTGTATGCGAAAATCCCTTCTTTGAGCATCATTGAGCGCATCAATTCTGGTTTCACCAACCCGAATATTTCCATCTATCACGGGGATAATTCCGGCAATCAGGTTTAACAACGTCGTTTTGCCCGAACCGCTCGGTCCGATGACGGCGACTTTTTCACCTTTTTCGACATTTAACTTTGCTATGTATAGATGAAAATCACCGGTTAAATAACTAAAATGTAATTTCTCAATATTGATCATTTGAATGCTTCGCCGGAGACAAATTCATAACGATATTAGAATTTGATTTCGTTTACTATTTTCACCGCAAAGACGCAAAGGGCGCAAAGAAAAGATACTTTTCTTTTGCCGTTGACCCCGCTGAGCGGGGTCAACGGCAAACAATAAAACAAATAACCTCTGCGTTCTCTGCGGCTCTAATGAGAGCAGCGAATGGGCGGTGAATAATTGTATTATAGCGGAGGCAATTTCAAGTCGATACCGCTTGCAAACAATCATATACTGCATGAAATCAAAAGAGTATAGGATTATTAATATTTTAAACCGGACGGCAGTGTTGCCTCTTAATGCTCTAAATGTAGTCGTTTTACATCTCACGTTTCACTTTTTACGACGCCATCAAGATTTTGGTTTCGCATAAGAATCTATACGTTTTTCTTCCAGCAATTCCAGGCCGGTGATCTTCCAGGCGCCGTCCACGGGTTCCACGGTGATGTTGGCCTCGTACTGGTTTTTGCGGATGTGGATGTGCCCCCAGTGACCCACCGACCCCATGGCGGTCCACTTGGTACGGAATAACAGGCCCAGGGGACGACCGTCAAGGTGATTGACAGCGACATCCAGGATTTCAACTTCTTTCACACGGGCCCGGGCACCGCCGGCCTGAGTCACCACCAGGGATTTTCGGTTCTGCAAATATATTTCAGAAAGCAGGTTTCCGCTGACGCTGGTGGCCAGCCGGTCATAGACATCTTCTTCTTCCCGGAAATCAAAGGAGCGGTAAATGTTTTTGAGCAAGCTGTCCAAAACAGAAACCGCTGCCTTGTCGGTCATCTTGGGTGCCATGACCGACGGTTTGGCAACCGCTACTTTCAGTAAAGGATAAAACAAAGCGCTGCCGGCCACGAAAAAAATTACTAAACCGATCTGCAAGCCTACCGGTTTGGCGTTCTTCCGCCGCTTCCTGATTTGAAAGGCAACGGGTACTAAAGCCAGCAGACACAAAATACTGGCGAGTGGTATTTTCATGGTTGTCAGGGATTCGTCCAACTCTATTTGGGCAACGGTCGGCATTTTATATGTTTTAAGGAAGTTTTTCCATGTCAGCACATTTTCATCGGGTGTTACATAAGAAGGAAAAGGGCCGGCCGGGTCAATGGCATCGGCCGGGACCTTTTGTATGCGGTCTGACCAGAGGTCCCATGTGTTGGTGACCTCCTGTGGTATCCCCTTGGTCAAGTAGGTAATGATTACTCCCACCATGGCGGTATTAATCGGTAACTGCTCGGGCTGCACCAGGAACGTGGACCCTGTCATGGAATATTTGACAAAGGAGGTGCGATCCAGAATCGGTCGCAATTGCTTCCCATCGATCAGGACCTTGTCATGTTTCAAAAAAAACTCACCCACCCGTTTTTTCAGTGGCTCGTTTTCATCGGCTTCGATAAACTCATCCCCCCGCAGGCCCAGGTCAATCCAGGCAGCAAGATCCTTCACCCGCGCTAAAACCTCATGCCGCACCTCATACGGCTCGATGTAGAGAAAGGACATGACGCTGCCGCGCTGCCACCGTTTTAAAGCCTTTTTGTCGAAAGCTGAATACCACGGATCTACCCAGTCAAGTGTCACCGTCGACGGCCCGGACAAATATCTGAAATCATTAATCGGCACACGATTGTGATACGTCATGAAACCGATCGGTACTTTGCTTATTTTATATTCTTCATCCAGAGGGGGAATGATGGTCAATGCTGTTGGTTTCTTTGCAAAGGGATAAACCAGCTC
>JAQYVG010000349.1 GCA_030145595.1 Desulfobacterales bacterium
GGCAAGCATACCACGGACGATATGCGTTTTACCCTTGAGGGTGTGCGCTGTATCGGTTGTTGCAGCCTGGGGCCGGTTATCAAGGTTAACGAAGACGTCCACGGCCGCATCGGCGCTGATGAAGTTGAAAAGGTCTTGGAAAAATATGAATAAATAGGAAACTAAATAAGAGACTACAGCATGAAAATCCAATCAACAGCAGATTTAAAAAAGATAAGCCAGGTATACAGCAACCAACTGTACTACCCTGATACCACCAAAGTTATCATAGGAATGGCATCATGCGGTATCGCAGCTGGTGGTATGGCGGCATTCGAAAAGGCCATACAAGAATTTCCCGAGGGCAATGGTATCAAAATTGCTCAAACCGGTTGCCTGGGCTTCTGTGAAAAAGAACCCCTGGTTGAAATAGCCGGAAAGGGCAAACCAAGAGTGATTTATAGCAATATTACGGAAGACAGAATCTCCGATGTTGTCAACGGCTACCTTGAAAACGATTTCAGAAAGACCAAGCGGATACTGGGACAGTTTCGTGACCCGCGGAGCATATTGGAAACCGATATCAACAATCCCCTTGACGCGGTTGACCCCTTGGAAGGGATTCCGTTTTTAGAAGATATTCCTTTTTACAATACTCAGTTAAAAGTCGCTCTGCGCAACTGCGGCTATATCGATCCTGACTGTATTGAAGAATATATCGCCCGGGGGGGATATTTCCCCTTTTTTCAAACACTTTTTGACCTGCAACCTGAAGAAATCATCGAGACTATCAAGCAATCAGGATTAAGAGGACGCGGTGGCGGCGGATTTCCGGCCGGAATCAAGTGGGCAACCTGTGCCAAACAGAAAGGGGAAAAATATATTATCTGTAATGCCGATGAAGGTGATCCGGGGGCTTACATGGATAGAAGCATCCTGGAAGGAGATCCCCACAGCGTCATTGAAGGCATGTTGATTGCCGGGGTGGCCATCGGTTCCAATCATGCATTTATCTATGCCCGCAATGAATACCCTCTGGCCGTAAAACGCCTGATAACAGCTATTAAGCAGGCTGAAGATTATGGATTGCTGGGTGAAAATATCGCCGGCTCTGATTTTAGTTTTAGCATTAAGATATCTACCGGTGCAGGCGCTTTTGTTTGTGGTGAGTCAACGGCCTTGATGGCCTCGTTGGAAGGAAATGTGGGAAGGCCCAGGGCCAAATATGTTCATACCGTGGAAAAAGGGTTCAGAGACAATCCTTCGAATCTGAACAACGTGGAAACCTATGCCAATGTGCCGGCCATTATTGCAAAAGGTGCTGAATGGTACGCCGGTATGGGGACCAAGGGCAGTAAAGGCACCAAGGTTTTCAGCCTGGTGGGCAAGATAAAAAACACCGGCCTGGTCGAGGTCTCCATGGGGACCGCTTTACGGACGATTATTTATGATATCGGCGGCGGCCTCCCCAGGAAGAAGAAATTTAAAGCGGTGCAAACCGGGGGACCGTCCGGTGGGTGTATTCCGGAGCAATTTCTGGATTTGGGAGTCGATTTTGATGAATTGCTAAAAGTGGGTTCCATGATGGGATCGGGCGGAATGATCGTTATGGACCAGGACACCTGCATGGTTGACATTGCCCGTTATTTCGTCGATTTTCTGAAAGAAGAATCCTGTGGTCAGTGCAATCCCTGCCGTGAAGGGCTCAAACAGATGCTGACAATTCTCAATAGAATTTGTGAGGGGCACGGCAAAAAAGGCGATATCGAGCTTCTTGAAGAACTGGGGAGCTTCTCTCAGAAATTTTCTTTATGCGGCCTGGGGACCTCGGCGCCAAATTCGGTTCTGACAAGCATTCTCTATTTTCGTAACGAGTATGAAGCGCACATCAGGGACAAAAAATGTCCGGCCGGTGTTTGTAAACCTCTTTTTTATTATGAAATCGACCAGGAAGCCTGTACCGGGTGTACTCTATGCGCCAAAAGATGCCCGGAACAGATAATTACCGGGGAGAAGAAGAAACCACATCAGCTGGATCAGGACAAGTGTATAAAATGCGGCATTTGTTATGATGCCTGTAAGTTTGAGGCCGTTGCCATAAAATAAACATTATAAAGTAAGTAAAGTATAGTAATTATTCAGCCACTAAGGCACAAAGACACCAATGTCAGTGATCAGTGATCAGTTATCAGTAATCGGTTTACCTTTACTGATCACTTTTTCTTACTGATGACTGTTCACTCGTGACTGCCTTGGTGCCTTAGTGGCAAGATACCTGAGTAGTAACAAAAGAAAAAGGTTAACCCAATGATCAGTTTCAAACTCAATGGTAAGACCGTCAAGGGAGAAGAAGGGCAATATATCCTTCAGGTAGCTGAAAAAGTGGGAGTTGAAATTCCAACCCTCTGTTACCACAAAGCTTTAGAGCCGGCCGGTATGTGCCGCTTGTGTACGGTGGAGCTTTTTGACGGCCGCCGCACCCGTTTCGTTACCGCCTGCAATTACCCCATATGGGAAGGTATGGAGGTAAATACCGATAGCGAGGCGGTTCACGAAGGTCGCAAACTTATAGTTGAAATGCTGTTGGCCCGCTGCCCGGATGTACCTATCCTCGTGGATTTGTCGAAAAAATACGGTATCGAAGAATCGCGCTTTCCAAAAGAAGACGATTCTTGTATCCTTTGCGGTCTTTGCACGCGCATATGTGAGCGGATGGGCAGCAACGCCATTGAAATGACCGGACGGGGTGTGGACATGAAAGTCGACACGCCCTTTCATGAGCAGTCAGATGTCTGTATTGCCTGCGGAGCATGCGCCTTTGTCTGTCCCACCGGACATATTACCTGGGAAAAAATTCAAGCCGAAGTTTCAAAACACGAATTAAAAACAATCCCTTCCGAATACGATGAAGGTCTTGCAGGCCGTAAACCGGTATATGTCCCGTATGCTCAGGCCGTTCCCAATACCCCGGTCATTGACCGCACACGGTGTGTACATTACAAAACCGGCGGCTGTAAAATTTGTACCGAGTTTTGCGGGGTGGATGCCATTGACCACATGCAAGAGGATGAAATCATAGAAATCGACGTCGGATCCGTTATCATTGCGCCAGGGACCCAGTCCTTTGATCCGGCGATCCATGATACCTTCGGCTATAAAAAACATCCCAATATCGTTACCAGTCTGGAATTTGAACGGATCCTTTCGGCATCCGGTCCTTACGGGGGGCACCTGGTTCGACCG
>JAQYVG010000034.1 GCA_030145595.1 Desulfobacterales bacterium
AATCTAAAATCCTACGTCAGAGTTTTCGAAAGATTTTGAGTATTGTTGGCAAAACAAGGGAGTAGGGTCAAGGTGTTTTCGCGAAGGTCGATAGTCAGATTTTTCGCTGTAACGCCAGGCATATCGGCCAGAAGGGTAATTTCACGATCGCTCTCGAAAATATCCACACTGGGGGTGAAAACCAATCCCGGGCGTGTCTGCTCAGCAGCAGTTGATAATTCTTGTTTTGGCTTTGCCTGAAGTTCTTTGGAATCTTTATTCGTCATGGTTATCCTAAGTACTTTCTGCAGTTAGTACTTTAGCAAGCCACAAACCAAGCCTTGTTTTGCCCAAACCTCTTTTTCCAACAATCAGGTTTATCGTGTTCTCCACAAGCCAAGGGCTAATCAATAATTTTTCCGGTTCAATCTCTTTATCTTTGAAAGTTTCAACATCAGTTATAGAATCAGCAAGACCATTAATACCGATATCCTTAACCGGCTTGAACTCTTCAAATACTTTTTTCAGCTTCATCAAGCCGACTAAGTTCTAATAACTTTTTACCATCACAAAATGATAATTGACTCTAAAATGGATTTATCATATCTTGAATGAATACTATCAAAACTATGAGGAAAACAAAATGACTCCCGTTGATCTATACTGGCTATTTTCTACTATCCCTCAAACTTTAGGTGCTATTGTTGGTGTAGTTGGTATGCTAACAGTATTTGACTTGCAAAATATTTCTAATACGATTAGAGACCATTATCATTCATCAGCGCAATATAGGAAATATTTCAATTTAAGATTTACTAAGAATGCAATGGACTTTATAGAGGTATGGGAAAAATATAAAAAAGATAATCCTAAGATAGTTGATAAAAATCAACATCATTACGATCATGTAAAAGAACTTGATAGTATTAAAGATGCAATCGAGGAGCTACTGGAGCAAAGAGCCAATATTAAACCAAAATTTATTGATTCTCTAATTGTTAATTTGATTATCATATTTGGTTCTATCGCAATTATACCATTCAGCAAAATAATGATTGAAACTAAGATATATTATGTTGTTGCTCCAGTAGTACTATTTGTTTATTTACCTTATTCATTTTACCTAACATATTTACTATGTGCGGAATTAATTAAAGATCCCCCAAAAGATCAAAAACCTTTACCAACTTAATGATAAGGGTTTTTGAGATCTTAATAACTTAGTCTTATACTCAGGCATCATCCCGCGAGTTAAACAAACCGGTGGTACTGACGCCAAACCTATACCGGTACAGCTGCCAAGCGCTGCAATCGTCTTTTGAAAGATTATGTTGTCCAATCGGCACATCATCTGGGTTTATACGGCCCGGATGATTTAATGACAGATTACAAACGTCGAGATGCGTCTGGGCAGCATGCTGCCTTGAGCCTACTAAGAATCAAAACCCAAAATTTGGATGATTGGGGATTCCGTATCTTCAATTTTTGTTTCTGGATTCATCTCGTGGTTTGACTTTGGGATTGAAATTGAAAAAACGAAGCCACAAATATTTGCGATTGCCAAAAGTAATCTTAAATGATACTGGTTTGATAGCGCCTATCAATACAGGCACGGTATCTTCAACTCAAGAGCTTAAAATAAATCTCTGCATATTGTATAGATAAATCAAGTTCTCATTCACAGCAGACTACAAAATTTAACACTATATTGTCGGTATTTTCCCCAAAAAAGTAACCAATATTGCTTTATTGAGAGTAAAATATCATTATGGTACAGAGCGTTCAGAAGAGAAGAACCCGTCGGTTTGAGATACCGGGTGCGAAAGTGAGATACAAAAAAATCAGATTCCTCGTTTTGGCTAGTAATTTTTCTGATGCATACCCCGTTATGAATATAAGCGAAGGGGGTCTCGCCTTCGCTTGCGAGGAAAGGCTTGGCAAGGACAGGAAATTGCTTCTACAACTCCTCGTGCCAAACGAAACACCGATGGATCTGCGTGCGCAAGTACAATGGCAAGAGTGTCCTCCTTATAGAGCGGATAAGATTGTGGGTGTAAAATTCATGCCCTTTGGCAGTCGCAGAGGTTGGAACTCCCATAAGTCACTTAATGTGTTAAGGAAACTTGATGCACAATATGCAAATAAAGAAAACGAGAAAGATGATGTTGATTTATGAAACATTTACGATTACAATACGTTATCTCAATTGAGGTATCACCCAGAACCGTTAGACGCATGGAAGGAGGCAGAAAATGGAATATACGTGTAAAAATTGCGGTGCCGTGGCTGCTGAACCGGGACATTTGTGCAACCCCTGTGGCGATAAAACCGTGTGCAGTTTTTGCGGTGACCCGGAAACTGATGCCAAGCACATTTGCAAGGATAAACTTGCCCTCATGAAATTTTCCTGCGGGGGATGCGGGAGAGTTGCCATGGAGGAAGGGAACCTATGCAAGCCTACACCGATCAACTGATCATTTAATTAACAGTAGTTTGTGGGTAAACCTTTGATCCGTGATGAAATTGTAAAATCGAAATAGTATTGAAACACGAATTTGCAATTTGCCGGCACGACCCTATGATCTTTTTTCGCCTGCGGGCAGACAAAGATCGCCTCAGTCTACAATAAGTATGTCTGGTATGGCCAATTCCAATAATTACTAATCAAGGAGATGAAAACATGAAAAATGTATTAGTTGGCTACTTTAGCAGAACAGGTAATACAAAAAAGATGGCTGAATTTATTGCTGAAGGAATCCGCATGACAGGAAATACTGCTGAACCCATAAAGATTTCTGCAATTAAAAGCGAAAAGGATTTGGAAGGGTATGATGGATTCGTTTTTGGATGTCCAACGTATCATAGAGATTTAACCGAAGGTATGAAAAGATTTCTTTTTGTGGCTGAAAGGGCCAATTTGGTTGGAAAGATTGGGGGTGCTTTTGGGTCTTATACACACAGTGGCGAATCTGCAGACATGATCTACGATACGATGCTCCATGTCTTTAATATGGATATGGTAGATTTAGGTTCTTTAAACCTGAAAGAACATGTTTTGGAAACAGACGAAGGGTTTCACGCTTGTCAGAACTACGGTAAAGGAATTGGTCAAAAATTTGATTGAAATCTTCACCCCAAAATACGAATATGGACTCTGGGGGACGTCAATTCGATTATAACTTTACCCTTTTGACGGTAGGCCTACGGGGACTCTGGAGGACTGTCATACCATTTCGTTTTTTAGAGTGTTTCAGGGACGAGTGCTTCAGGGACGTACAATAGTTTATAAGTTTCAAGGAAATTTTTTGTCCTTTTGGCGGCAATGAAATGAAAGTCATGTAAGAATCTTTGCATTCATTTTTTCGGAATGAATGCAGATTCTAACACATCATGAATTGTAAAGGACGTATTTCCACTATAAAAAGACTTTGCAATTTTCTTTCTTAACGTGTCGTAATCCTCAAGATATTGATTCTTTTGTTTTAAGACCCCAAATTCAGTACGTGACATAAATGTTGCATAAGCATATTCGATAAATGAATTGTCAAAACCTGCTTTTTGAATTGACGTCCTTATCTCCTCTGCTGAATATCGTTTGTGTTTTCCGTACCTCTTTTTCAAAAATAAAGGCAGTTGCCTGGCGTATGACTTAAGCGTTGTTCGTTTTTTGATCCAATTAAGCATTTAATAATCCTTATATCAATTTCTTGTCTCTTGCGGCTGACGTTACCCGGATATTCAAACCAAAGAAAGGGCATCCCCTCAATATTAGAAGGAATGCCCTTTTTGCTCAGAAGATAAGTTATATCACATTGACATTTGCAGCGGCAGGACCTTTTTGTCCTTGCTCTATATCAAAGGAAACTCGATCGCCTTCATTGAGGGATTTGAAACCGGCTGCGTTGATTGCTGAATGATGCACAAACACATCCGCCCCGTCTTCCTGCTCAATGAATCCGAACCCTTTATGGTCGTTAAACCACTTAACAGTTCCGTTAATCATGATAACATCCTCCTTTCAAAATATTTTCAAAATCTTAAACTAGAGGATGTCACATTAAAAAAATGTACTGCTCCTTCAGAAAAAAACCGCCCCGCCAATTAAGGACGGGGCCTCGTTGAATGAATGTATAGTAATACTATTTGTGGCGAAAGCAAGCTAATTGTTTGATTTTTTAATAAATGGTCTTTCTCGCACACGAAAACGAGCGGGGTCAAACTTGAATAGTGAATAATATTTGAACATTAATACAATCGCTTAGCGATCCTTTACGAAAACAAGAGGATCAGGTAACAGTTAGCGGTGAGCTTCAATTGGACACCCATCGTGTGTCTTCTGGATTCATGAATGGGTACTAACTGGTGAAGAGTCGATAGGATTGGTAACGACGTGATAGAGATAAACGAAAAATCAGACTCAAACCCGCATAACACCACTTCAAAAAACCAGTCCGATTATGCCGTCTCCGGTGCTGTGACTCTGTTTGTGGTCAGCGCCGTTCAGTTTCTGACCCCCTTCATGCTGTCTGCTGTGGGAGTGGCCCTTCCTGCCATTGGCAGGGAGTTTTCAGCCAGTGCGGTTCAGCTTGGACTTGTGGAAACCGTCTATATCTTCGCCTTTGCCCTTTTATTGCTTCCGGCGGGACGGCTGGGTGATATTTACGGAAGGAAAAGAATCTTTACGATCGGCATTCTCGTGTTCACTGCGGGAACTGTTTTGGTATCACTCGCCTTTAGCATCGAAAGTTTTATTGTGTTCCGGTTTTTTCAAGGGTGTGGCGGGGCCATGATCACAGGAACCAGTTTTGCCATCCTTTCTTCGGTCTTTCCACCGGACAAACGGGGGCAAGCCATGGGGATCATCGTGGGTTGCATCTACTTGGGGCTGTCTCTGGGTCCGGTTCTATCCGGATTTATGGTCACCCATCTGGGATGGCGCTGGATCTTTTATCTGGGGGTTCTGCTCGAGCTTTTCTGTCTTTCTCTCACTGTTTTGAAACTTAAGGGCGAATGGGCTGAAGCAAGGGGTGAGCGTTTTGATTTTGTGGGAACCCTTCTTTACATTACCTCTTTATTCTGTCTGATTTACGGTACCCTCAACCAGAAAGAAGGTGGTATTTATCTGGTGTTCATGGCATCAGGAGCCTTAGGATTTCCGATCTTTCTCGCCTTTGAGTACCGGTGTTCATCTCCGATTCTGGATGTGGATCTGGTCATCCACAACCGGGTTTTCGCCTTCAGTAACCTGGCCACCCTGATCAATTACGCCGCGTCTTTTGGCATCGGTTTCTTCTTCAGTTTGTATTTGATAGTGGTCAGGGGGTATTCTCCCCAATCGGCCGGATGGATTCTGATTATCCAGCCCGTGTTTCAGGCTGCTCTTTCTCCGTTTTTTGGCAGGTTGGCAGACCGGGTTTCGCCTGCGGGTCTGGCCACGGCAGGCATGGCTTTGTGTACCCTGAGTCTGGGTCTGGCTACCCGGGTTCATGCCGGAACACCCATGCCCGTGATTATGGGGATGTTGGCCTTGATGGGCGTAGGATTCGGTCTTTTTTCATCACCCAATACCACCACGGTGATGGGCAGTGTTCCCCCCAAAAGCTATGGTATCGCATCCAGTTTTCTGGCCACCATGCGGACCATGGGGATGCTGTGCAGCATGACCATCATCACCCTGGTGTTCAAACATATCATGGGAGACCACCCGGTGAGTGCGGCAACACAGTCCTCTTTTCTTGCCAGTATGCATCTTTGCATGATGATCTTTTGCTTGCTTTGCGTGGCCGGAGTATTGTGTTCCATGGTCCGCTTGAAGCCTGGCTCTTCAATAGAAAAGGAACAGATTGTCAAAGCTTGAATAGAGAATTGCAGCACATCCTTAACATATTAAGTTGCTTCTTTTTTTCTTTTTATGTTAATCGAATACCATGCCTAGAAAATCGAGAATAGATGCTCCCTGTTATGTTTTTGGGCGGTAAGAGAGTCGAGGATTAGCATGGCATCACTGTCTCGCAAACTGAACATATCTTTACCGGCTGTAAGCCAATCGGTGATTCGTGGTCAAAATATTGCCAAGAGCAATCAATATTTCCTGATCGAATAAGAACTTTATAAGTTAAGAACGTCTCTTAAATACAAAGGAAAAAAGCCGATGAAACTGCATCAACTGGCCGGCAAGCCCGCCTTAAAGTCTATGCTGGACAACATTCCCAGGTTGGTTGCTTCTTACTATACCCTAAAACCATCCGGCCCGGTATCCTTCGGAACCTCAGGGCACAGAGGCTGCTCCAGAGAGGGCACGTTTAATGAGATGCATATCGCTGCAACCGCTCAGGCCATTTGCGAATATCGGGCATCAAAGGGAATAACCGGTCCGCTGTACCTGGGTTTCGACACCCATGCGCTTTCCGAAGCCGCATTCAGGACAGCCCTGGAAGTTTTTGCCGCCAACCAAGTTAACGTGGTGATTCATGCCAAAGACGAATACACCCCGACGCCGGTCATCTCCTTTTTAATTCTGGAATACAATCAGGGCAAAACCAAAGGATTTGCGGACGGCGTGGTGATCACGCCCTCTCACAATCCACCACGGGACGGCGGCTTCAAATACAACCCCCCTCAGGGCGGTCCTGCCGACGTGGAAGTGACCGGCTGGGTCCAGGACCGGGCCAATCAGCTGATGAATTCCGGCGGTTCGCATATCAAAAGGATGCCCTATGAGAAAGCACGTCAGGCCGGCACGACCCGCGCCCAGGATTTCATTACGCCGTTCGTTGACGCCCTTGCGCAGGTTATCGATATGGAAATCATTCAAAAGCAGGGCGTTCGTATCGGCGTGGACCCCATGGGTGGTTCCGGCGTGCATTTCTGGGGACCCATTGCCGAAACGTACAACCTGAATATGGAGATTGTTAACACGGATGTCGATCCGACCTTCGGATTTATGACGATTGACGCGGACGGTGAAATCAGGATGGACTGCTCCTCTCCCTATGCCATGGCCAACCTGATTGCCATGGCTGACAAATTCGATATCGCCTGGGGAAATGACTCCGATTTTGACAGACATGGTATTGTCTGCCCCGACGGCCTCATGAACCCGAATCATTACCTGTCGGTGGCCATCTGGTACCTTTTGCAGAACAGACCCGCATGGCCCAAGGATCTGGCAATCGGCAAAACACTGGTCAGCAGCAGTATGATCGACAAGGTCGTCGCCGGGTTAGCAAGAGAACTTTACGAAGTTCCGGTCGGGTTCAAGTGGTTTGTGGACGGCATGCTCAGCGGAACCGTTGCCTTTGGCGGTGAAGAAAGCGCCGGCGCATCATTTTTGCGAAAAGACGGCGAAGTATGGACCACGGACAAAGACGGTTTTTGCATGACGCTTTTGGCGGCCGAGATATTGGCCAAGACAGGCAAAACACCGGCTGAAATTTATCGGGACACACTGATTCCCGTATATGGAGAACCGTATTACAAAAGAGTGGACGGCCCGATATCGGATGAACAAAAAAAGGTTTTAAAAGACCTGACACCCGACGCCATCAAAACCACCACACTGGCAGGTTTGCCCATTACGGCGGTGATGACAACCGCTCCGGGAAACAAAGCCGCCATCGGCGGGGTCAAGGTCGTCATCGCTGACGGTTCCTGGTTTGCCATCCGTCCGTCAGGGACAGAACCTAAGATGAAGCTTTATATCGAAAGCTTTGGCGGAGAAGAACGCTGGCAGCAGATCCACGATGAGGCCGTGCCGTTAATATTCGCAGGCTTTGAGGGAAGGTGATACAATTAAACTGTTTTACAGATCATCGAGTAGTGGGATCTGGCTGGCGCACATAAGTTTATAAGTTACTTGGGATGCGTATTGTAATTATTCTATGATGGAAAAAATCTCATATCTTTTAAAACAATGTGATGCATCTGGGGTGATTGGTTCGGGCACAGAAACAAACCAATCGTAAGGCAACAATTTCAATAGATTTTTATGAAACATAAGGGAGGTTACCAATAATGGCAGAGGGCATAGAAAAAGATGAAATGGGACGAAAATTCATCTACTCGGATACCGGCGTAAAAGTTTTTGTTGCTTTTAAAGACAACCTAATCGTTGATCCGGATGAACCCATAATCACCAACCAGGCTAGAAATTGGCGTTACAGCAAGGGAACTGTCAAAGGACTTTCTTATCTGGGCAGCGAAAACTCTGAAGATGCCATGACGTGGAATGTCTTCAAGACATTAGCAAAATCAAATCCTGAAAAATGGTTTTCACAAATATTTCCCCAAATCATACTTGATAAAGATGAACCATTCATAGACCCCATGCCAAGATTTTGGGACAAATATTATCCTCCGCTGTTAAGATCCATCCCAGAAGGAGAAACGCACGCAGACATTACTATCGAGACTTCAAAGAAGCTGATCTTCATCGAAGTAAAATATAAAGGGGATATTAGCAAAAAAACGAAGCATGACCCCAACCGGGATCAGATTATAAGAAACATTGATGTGGGTAGCTGGGCTGCAAAAAAAAGGGCAAAAGAGTTTTATTTTATCCTGCTGACACTGAAATTAAACACGTATTCCATTGATAAATTGGACTATTACAAGTCGAATCCATCAAATATAATCGAAGAAATTGGAAATTACAGGAAAGATATCAAAGACTATGCTGCTTTGTGCGAAAATATTCATGTAATTTATTGGGATCAAATTTTAACTTCCCTACAAAATATACAGTCAGCGCATAAGGCCGAATTGAACTACACGAATTTAATTGATTACTTAAATGATAAATTATTTTGATATAGAAACTTCTTGTCTTGTGAATTCTAAATCAAAGTGCATCATAACCCTATAAAAGGATTCTGAGCTTATGGGGCTTCTCAAAACATTTTTCAATCAAGATCCTGAAAAGATAGAGCAAAGGGGTGATGCCTTTTTAAAGACCTCTGATTGGGGCCGGGCGAAGCTTGAATTTGAAAAGGCCCTGGACGCATTGGAAAAAACATCGTCTGATGATGCTTCAGAAACAAGGCTTTCCGATAAACTGGTTCAGGCCAAAGGGGCTCTGGCACACGAACATAAGCAGACCGGTGAAGATTTGATGGAGGCCGAATCTTACGATGAGGCGAAGGAATTTCTTCAATTGGCCCTCGACTTGACCCGGGACCCTGCATTGATATCCGCTGTTGAAAAGCTTATGCAAGAGATTGCACGCCTCACAGTCGGAGATATTCAAATAAAAGTGCCCCAATCTGACCTGACTCCCCTCGCCGATGAAGAACCATACACCGGTGATCAGGACGATGAAACTTTTATGGCACTCTGCAGTGCACTGCCCGAAGAGGTGCATGAGGCCTACCTTTCCTATGGAGGGTCCTTTAAAACCGGTTATCTCGCGCTGAACCGGGGAGACTTTGATCTCGCAGCCGATGACCTGTCCCATGCCTTGGAGGAGAACCCTGCCCCGGATTCAATTATCCCCCTTGAGCTGGCCACGGCCTACCTGAACCTGGGAAAATTGGATGAAGCCCGCCGTCTTCTGGAGACCTTTCTCCAACATCATCCGGATGCCTTGCCGGGTTATCAGGTGCTTTGCGAAGTTTACTGGGAAATGGGGGCCTTTGATCAGGCCCAAGCCCTTCTTGCCGATTGCCCGGATGATCTTAAAAACTCTTTGGCCTATGTCCTGCTCCGTGGCGAAACCCTGTCTCAAGCCGGGAGCCATCCGGAAGCCGCCTCTCTCTATCAGGACTTCATGGGAGCATACGGATGGAGCGAGCCATTAGCGATTGCGCTTGCTGGCACATTGGAGACATTGGGAGACCTTGAAAGCGCCAGGGATCTGTATGTCGAAATCATGGATCAGTGCCGCAGCTGTCATACCCGCATCGATCCTCTGATCAAACGAAGATTCGCAGATATCAGCTTTGATTTAGGCCGGCATTCTTCAGCGATTATGGAAATGTATCTTTCCCTGGTTCAGGATGATCCGGGAAATGCTCCGTTATATTTTCAGAAGATCAGCCGAATATATACCTCGATGGGAAATGAGGAGGAAGCACGCCGTTTCCGGGTATTCGCCCAACAGGCAGAAAATGAGATAACAAGGTATAACTCTGATTAGAGCATTAAATTGACACTCTGTTAATCATATATTAGCCGAAGAGACATGGCTAGACCGCGGCGCATTGAATTTGAAGGTGCTCTGTAAAAGCATAGGTGACGTTCGTACAGAACGGGCCTGCTCGATGCAATCTCTGCACGATCATCTTCTATTTTATATTAAGAATTAAAACAGCACATGTTTCGTCCTATTTTGCATTTAGGCCTGCATTTCATCGCACCCGGAGTGGTGTCCAGACTGCTGTTCTCAGATCGATGGAAAACAGCCTGGATGTGGATGATGTCAGCTATGATCATAGACTTGGATCATCTATTAACCAACCCCATATATGATCCAAATCGCTGCGGAATAAACTTTCATCCCCTGCACTCGCTGCCGGCTATAGCTGTTTATGCACTGCTTGCTGCGGTACCAAAGACCCGGCTTTTGGGATTCGGGCTGGCAATTCATATCATGTTGGACGGCCTAGATTGCCTCTGGATGAAAATCATTTAATTTGGGCAACCGCCCGTCAAAAATTGAAACCCAGAACCGATATCCATGCCATGCATAGAAAATTCGCTTTTATCCTATACTCGATGGCCCTTTTAACTTTGATCGGTTGTTCAGGTGATGTCCCCCCTGATAAAACCGCCAGATCCCCAGAACTTGAAATGATGCTTGATGAGAACACTCTTCGAGTTGTTATCCGCTGGCCTGGAGATGATTTTGCCTCAAGACAAGATATCGAAACAAGAAATAAGATCGAGAGCCTTATATCTAAAAGAAAAGTGGGCAAAATAATTAGAGTTGGAACGGGTATGGGCTGGATGGATATAGCCGTCGAGGTTAAGGATAAACAGGTCGCTCAGTCATCAATTGCTGAGATAATGCACATTGTTGCTCCAACACGAAAATTCACCATAGAGCAGTAAAATCGAAACAGGAAACGTCTATACATGATCTTGGATCGATCGGCGGGGTCCAGTCTGCTCTTAAAAAACTGAAACACATAAACCTGGTTGAAATTGACGCTGAAAGCCGGTACCATGTAGTTGACCCGATCTTTAGCATTTGGTTGTGCAGTTTATAAAAAGACAAGGGTTTGCGGACATCCATAAATATATAAAGGGACATGCTCATGCTAATAAAAAAATATTTAGGCCAAACCATGGCTGAGATGGGATTTGTCACAAGGCAACAGCTCGATGAAGCGCTACAAAGACAAAAACAAATAATGCAAGAAAAAGCATCGCCCGAGAAGTTGCAAAGGGACAGATTAGTCACGGAAGCACGACTTGCTAAAGACACAGATATGGCCCCATTACTGGGGCAGGTATTGAATGATATGGGATTTGTTACAAGGGAGCAACTTGAGCAAGCCCTGCAAGAGCAGGAAAAACCGTTTCAAGCCTATACGTCATTGGAAAACGAGAAATTGGGAATCGCGCTTGAGATAGGCGCCCTTGTCAATTCCACTCTTAGTCTTGCTGAAGTTTTACATCTTATCATGACGCATGCAAACCGTGTGACTAATTCAGTTGCAAGTACGCTGATGCTGGTTGATGAAACAACAGGAGAATTAGTATTTAGTGTTCCCACAGGACCTAAAAAAGACAAATTGATTGATATTCGCATTCCACCTGGTGAAGGCATTGCAGGTTGGGTTGTGGAACATGAGAAGCCCGCTTTGGTCCCTAACGTCAAAGAGGATGCAAGGTTTTATCCAAAAGTAGATGAAAAAAGCGGGTTTGAAACAAAATCCATGCTTTGCGTCCCGCTGAAAGCAAAAACAAAATTGATAGGAGTTTTAGAGGTTATCAACAAAGTTGATGAGACCTTTTTTACAAAGGAAGATGAACTGCTTTTGAGCATGTTTGGCTATCAAGCCGCAGTGGGGATCGAAAATGCCAGACTCTATGAAGAATTAAAGGAACAATTGCAAGAATGCAAGCAGGCAGCACAGGCTTTGCGGAAAAGTGAAGAAAAACTAACCAGAGCAAAAAAGATGGAAGCATTGGGACTGTTGGCAGGTGGTGTTGCCCACGACTTAAACAACGTACTGTCAGGGATTGTAAGCTATCCGGAATTGCTTTTATTGGATTTACCCAAAGAGAGTAAACTTAGAAAGCCTATTGAGACAATACAAGAGACTGGACATAGGGCTACCGCTATCGTCCAAGATTTATTAACAGTGGCAAGAGGAATAGCCATCGCCAAAGAACCGCTGAACTTAAATGCCATGGTTGAAAACTTCTTGCTTTCTCCTGAGTTTGAAAAACTTAAACGTTTTCACCCTACTGTTACGATCAAGACCAACCTTGATACCGATTTATTTAACATAAGCGGTTCTGACTCTCATCTCAGAAAGGTTGTCATGAACTTAGTCTCGAACGCTGCGGAGGCTATTGAGGGTAGCGGCGATGTTATCATATCGACCTTGAACCGTTATGTAGATAGACCTATAAGGGGTTATGATGATGTAAACGTGGGTGAATATGGTGTATTGTCTGTATCAGACGGTGGTCCGGGAATATCACCAGATGATCTTGAGAGGATTTTTGAACCATTCTACACAAAGAAGGTAATGGGTAGAAGTGGTACGGGTTTGGGTCTGGCTGTTGTATGGAATGTTGTACAAGACCTCAAAGGGTATTTAGATGTGATAAGTGACGAGAACGGCACAACATTTGAATTGTATTTTCCAATAACCAGAGAGGAAGTGTCGGATAAGGATTTGTCCATACCCATTAAAGACTACCAAGGAGACGGAGAGAAGGTTCTGGTTGTCGATGATGTGGAAAGCCAAAGAGAGATAGCCTGCGAAATGCTGAACATATTAGGTTATAAAGCTAAAGCCGTTTCCAGTGGTGAGGAAGCCGTTGAATATTTGAAAGAAAATACAGTGGATTTAATATTGCTTGATATGATTATGGCCCCGGGAATAAACGGTCGTGAGACATACGAAAGAATAATAAAGATTCATCCAAATCAAAAGGCTGTCATAGTCAGTGGGTTTGCTGAAACAGATGACGTGAAAGAAGCCCAAAGATTAGGTGCAGGCCAATACATAAAGAAGCCGCTAACATTAGAAAAGATGGGTACAGCTGTTAAGGATGAGTTGAAAAAGGGACTTCGGGGTCATACAATTTGACTTTTTGAAAAACAAGGGGATCAGGTAACAGTTAAATGATCTTCTGGCCCCAGTGAAATGGCCCTGCGGGATTTCACGGGGTAAAAATTTAACGTCATAAATCCCGGTTAAATAATCCCCGCCCCGGTGAAATGGCTTCAAGATTTCACTGGGCAAGCATTTAACGAGCCAGGTCCAAAACCACATCTATCTGTTGGCCTACCGGGTTCAGCGATAAGTGCTTGATTTGTTCAACCTGTTGCTGCACTTCTTCAAGGGCGTGATCGGTGATACGTTCAGATCCGGCGAACAGGCGGATGCACCCCTGCAAAACGAAAAAGCTCAAGAATAATGTAATAACGATAATCAAACAAGTGTGCAGAAAAAAACCCAAGCTAAGGTAGTTGTCACTAAAGTAATTACGAATGGTTATCCAGCCCACGTGTCCCAGAATTCCGATGGTCGGCAGGTTTAAAAAAAGCTGAAGCATAAATCCGCTGAGATTTTTAGAGGATCTGTTCAAGGCGCTGTTCAGTGCATTGCGCCACATGGCGGTCAAATCCCGGTGAAAATCGTTACGGTCGGGGAGCATGTTTTCAAACTTGCGCACCGAGGGCTCAAAGCGGCATTGAATCAAAGATTCGGCAATATCCGGCCACCGCTGCAAAATCGCAAGGCGGTAATCCCGCAGCGCTGAATCGACGCCTTCAAAGTTTTCGGTTTCCAACAAAGCTGACGGGGAATCCTTAACATGCTTGCGCGATGAAACCATACCAAGCAGCTGTCGCCAAGGGCTGCCAAACCTGAACAGGGCGACAATGCCGGTACCGAAAATCAGTATCCGGGCCCAAATGGCAATAAGCCACCCCACCGGCCCCAACCAGCGCTGCGCCAGTTTCTGATACAAAAGAACGTTCAGGCCCGGGAACTGGCCGGAACTGTTGGCTTTGAAGGCGGACAGGGCCTCTTGGACGGCCCTGTTTTCCGTATTTTTTATATTATCGCGGACCTCTTTAAGTTTTTCCAGGTCGTTTTCAGCTTCAAAGGTTGACTCTAAGTAAACAAAATCCCTTAAATGTTTCGCATTTTCCATCCGTCTGTCAATTACAAATCCAGGTTGGTTGAACGTTCCAAAAATCATGTGCTTGAGTGTTTGAAATTGATCGAAGTTATGCCTGGGTTTAGCGGATGCGTCCCATTGGGGGTCTTTCAGATGGCTTCGAGCCGAGATGCAAAGAAACGTATGAACCGGCTGGCTCCAGGCTTTCGCGATAAAGTCCGTAAATTCCGGTAATATTTTCTCTTTGAGCTCGCCTTCGTCCTGGCGATCGGATTTGTTAATTACGCTCACCAGGGAGTCTCCGTTAAACAGGCGCACGTAAGGGGCTAAAAAATCGACATGGTCCCGCCTTTTTGGGTTTTCAGCATCAAATACGCAGATGAGAACATCTGAAAGTACGATGGCTTTCTGAACCATGGGAATGTGCTTATCCTGTTCGGTGCTGTCCGTATCCGGGGTGTCGATCAGCAGTACATTCTGAAGGGATGCGGCGGCATCGCTTGTGCGTATCTCGACGCTCTCTGTTGCCATTTCCTGCTTCAGCTGGGCGGCATCACTGCTGTCGTGGCAAAGAACGACAACGCTTCTGGTGGTCGGGCGGCGGTGTCCGTGCTCGGACAGGTCGTCGACACCGGCCAGGGCATTGAGCAGGGTTGACTTGCCTGAACCGCACGGTCCGATAATGGTCACTACCAGCTTGCGGTCGAACCGGGCTTCAAGCTCACTGATCATGCGCAGCACCTCATCGCACTGCTTCGTAAGGGTTGTTGACGGCCGCCACAGCGGGGCCTGATCGATCGTTGACCGCAGCATTTTCACATCGTGTTTGAAACCTTCGAGTTTTCCCAGTGCTTTGATTGAATCCGAACGCCGGTTAGAAATCATCATGGTCTCATCGCCTTTGCGCAAGATTCTAAATTGATCTCGATCTGATCGATCAAGTCCTTTGAACTCGCAAGAGCATCGGTGGCTGCGCGGATGATACCACCGGTGATCTCTTGTTCAAACAGGAAATGAATTTCTGCGAGTTTGTTGCTTAGCCATGTCTGAACGATGGGTCCCAGCATAGCATCCAGCTGATTCTGGTCCGCCTTTTTCAACCCTGATGTCGCCGGAATCGCAACCAGCGCATACAGGTTATGCAGTCCGAACATACCGGTCAGCTTCACGTTAATGCCGGCCGCGCCCACAGGATCGCCAGTGGACAGAATATAAGTTATCGCTGCTGTCGCCGGCACCACGTTTAAAAAGGCGGAAAATGTCTCGCGGATTTTGCCCAGAAAATCCATTTGGTCGCGAAAACGGTCGGCAAGATCGTTCAGCTCCTTTTCAATACCTTCTGACAGTTCAAAGATCACCTCCTGTCGTGAAAGGATCGATTGCAACGCAGATTTCCACTCCCGGCTCCGCAATTTTTCCTGTTCATCGGCAACAACCGGATGGGCGCTGACAAAGATTTTTAAGGCCCCTTTGGTATTAACGGTTTCAACCCAAGGCTTTTGTTGGTTATCTTTGGCAGCCCTTATCTGCTCAACGGTTTTGAACAATTGCTTGGCCAATCGGTTTTTCAGGGTTGAAGAGACGCTAATTTCCGATCCCACGGCCCGGTAGTACATACTGTTGAGCGCTTGCAGAAGATCTTCCTTGACCTTGTCGCTGAAATCGATCTGCGGTTCTATCCTTAAAGGATCAGAGGGCTTGCTTATTATTTTTCGGGCGGCGCTGAATAAAATCTTAAAGGGTAGATCGATAATTCTGCCGACCTTGCGCATAGCCCTGACGTGGGGAGGATCCTTGGATATCCAGATTTGTGCAAAGCGCTTCATCACCCGGTCTGTGGGGAAATGCTGCAGGGCTTCTTGAACACATTGACTCTGGGCCAATTGCAGTGCATTGAGATACAGGCCCAGTTCGTCGCGGGAAATCCTGACCCTTTGCAGAAATTCCCGCGCCTTGATCAGAACATCTTCCATAATCGAAGCAAGCAGCTCCCGCCGGAGCTTGCGTGAGTCAAGCGCCCCCAAAGCATTCATCATCGAATGATCTTCTTTGCGCACGGGCCTCAGCTCCATGAGCTGCTTACCGGCGGCGACCTCATTGTCTTCATCGGTACGATAGATTCCCAGCACATAATGATCGGAATCACTGCCGTATAAGTTTCGGGCAACGGTGGCGGCGTGTTCCAGGACCTCTGCTTCATCAAAACTGGGATAAACCCGATAGACCAGAAAGCATTTCCGCATACCAATGTTCGTCAGCATCCGGGCGATAAAATCGGTGTTTTCGCGATTGTTGTAATTGGAATTGGTGAATACATAAATCAGGATGTCGGCCGCTTCCAGGGCCTGCCGGGCAACCTTGCGATTGGTGTAGATTCCTTGGGAGCCTGTATCGAAATCCGGTGTGTCCACCAGGATCAAGTTTTGAGGAACAGAGTCGTTGGCCACATAGGCCGGGCCGCCGGCAACAGTGAGATCCTGTTGATCTTTAAGGGGTTCGGGCAGGCATCCAAACGGCTCAAAAAGGACGGTAACAAATTCGGTCTGTTTGAAAAGGGCTGAATGGGCGGATACAAGCGCGCGGCGGTTCATCCCCGCCCTTCCGCCGACCGGTGAAAGATTTTCTCCAACGAGCGAGTTGAACAGAGTTGATTTGCCTGATGATCCTCCACCGCAAATAGTTGCCATCGTCGGAAAATCCGGAGACAGACGCGTCAGCAACTTGCCGTCGATGATGTTGGACCAGGCCGCGATGTCTTGGCGGTTTGGGCAGAAAAGGCTGTCGGCGATTCGGGGAATATCGCTCCTTAATTTTTTAAAGGCATCGTTCAAAGGTTGTTCCATAGCGGTACTTACTAATAAGGTCATGTTAATTTAGACATCCTTCGGGCTTGTATCTTTCAGAAATTGATTCACCGCCCGCTCCGCTGCGCTCGCTCAAGTCGCAAAGTTCGCAGAGTGAATTTTTCTTTTCACTTTCTGCTGAGGGGGCAGAAAGTGAAAAACAGCAGCCCTTCGGGCAAAACAGACATCATTTGCTGTCAACAAATATAATTCTTGATAGCGCTTTGTTGTATAGAGTCTACGGTGGATTGATGCTTTATGTTTGCCGTCCTCTCAACGGCAAACATAAATTGTATTTCCTCTGCGCTCTTTGCGTCTCTGCGGTGAAAAATACTATTCGGCAGTAGCAAACTGTGTCTAAATAATTATTGCCGCATTAGTATGTATTTAATGCAGAGCCAATTTCAACAATTTAAAAGCATAACATATATTTTTTAATAAAAAAACGCCGGAGTTGCATCGACCATTCAAGAATCTAATTTAAACAAAACAATCATGAATGAGGAATCGGGGTCGCATCTTGCAAACCTGCCAAGCAGATCTTATTTTGTGATCGAAGCTCAATTTTGAAGGGAGGAAAAACCTATGCCAATTTTCGAATATAATTGTAAGCATTGCAACTATACGTTTGATAAGCTGGTGACACGTCGCGATACCCAAGAGAAATGTCCGCTTTGCCAAGGAAAGGTGACAAAGATCATGTCAACATTCTCCGTGGGCGCATCTCAAGATTATGCCGGCAACTTGCCACCGGGTACAGGCCCTAAGATGTGCACGAATTGTTAACTAGTGTCCATCCATAAATGGCTATTTTTCCGATGAGCGGCGTTCTCCGCGGGTTTCCGCCCTCGACGTACTGCCGTACGCCTCGGGCGAAAACCCTTGTGCGGCCTTGCTCATCGAAAAAATATCTC
>JAQYVG010000350.1 GCA_030145595.1 Desulfobacterales bacterium
GATAATATTCTGTATTTATTATCAATATCACAGCAAAATGACTAATTCTTCGATATCTCTATTTTTGAATTCGAAGGATGGCGTCGATGTTGCCATGTTGTTTACCCTCGTCGGGAAAGCCGGAGGACTTCAGATCCTGCGTTGCTGAGGGTTCGAAGTAAAAAACTACGACTTCACCCTCAGACGCCTTGACTCTGAATCCCTCCGGCTTTTGCAACGTTGGGGTAAAGCGTATGACAGGCAGCTTCCTGCTGCACAACGTCTATTAATTGACAATAAACTCGTGCAACAAAAAATAAAAAAATATCAATTTTTTTAGAAAGAGGGTTGAGGTATGAAAAAGATGATCCTTGGGATAGTTGGGATTTTAGCAATTTTAATCATAATTTTCCTGCTCCAATCGGCTCCCATTGACCCGGCGGCTTATACCCCTCCTAAATCGCAAGCGTTTGCCGGCGTGCTGGCACCAAACAACCTTTTGCAGAAGGCCGAACTTTTGGCCTTGGGAAAGATCAATGGCCCGGAAGAAGTGGCGGTGGACAGTTATGGTCGCGTCTATGGGGGAACCCAGGACGGAAAGATCATGAGACTTCTGCCGGATGGAAAACTGGACACTTTTGCCGAAACCAAAGGTCGCCCCTTGGGCCTCCAATTTGATAAGAATAAAAACCTGATAGTCTGCGATTCCTATAAAGGGCTACTCTCCATTAATCCGCAAGGTAAGATTAAGGTTCTGGCTACCTCAGCGGATGGTGTTCCCTTCAAGTTTACCGATGCCTTGGATATTTCCAGCGATGGGATCATCTATTTTACGGATGCGAGCTCCAAGTACGGGCAAAATGAATATCTTTATGACCTTTTAGAATCAAAACCGCATGGCAGATTCCTAAGCTACGATCCAGTCACTGGCCAAATTAAGGTCCTAATGAAAAACCTTTACTTTGCCAACGGCGTGGCCTTATCTCAGCAGGAAGACTTCGTCTTGATTAATGAGACTTACCGCTACAGGATTGTCCGGTACTGGTTGAAAGGATCCAAGGCAGGAACACACGATATTTTCGTTGATAATCTGCCAGGGTTTCCTGATAACATTTCCAGCAACAAAAAGGGATCATTTTGGCTGGCTCTCTTTACCGTCCGAAATGAAGCAATGGACAAACTCCATCCTTCTCCTTTTCTAAAAGCTCAAATGTCAAAACTGCCCAAAGCTTTTTGGCCTAAGCCAAAGCCCTATGGCCTGGTCTTGGCTCTGGATGAACAAGGAAAAATCACCCAAAGTCTACATGACCCTACAGGAAAACACCTGAAGGAGATAACTTCCGCTCGGGAATATGGCGGTTATCTCTATCTGGGCAGTTTACATAACGATCGAATCGGAAAATATAAATTGCCTAACAAGGCTAATTGAGCCGACGCAAGTTTGGGCTTTCGGGCCAAAGGGCTCGATGTTATACAAAGCGGTGAAGGGTATCAGCTGCGGGAGAGCCCCCTCCCTATAACGCTCTTTTCGAGGCTGAAAACGAGGATATCGCCCCTAAAAACACTGTTTTCCGGGACGTTAAAGATGAATAATCAATACCTTGCCGTGGCCCGACCCTAGGCGTCCCACTGAATAATCAATACCTTGCTGTGGCCCGACCCTAAGCGTCTAATCCATTTGAATATCTCAATACACTATAACAACATTCCTCTGAGTTATTCCGCAATCCCGATCAATGGATCAAAAAAACGAAAATATTATTTGACAATGTCAATATCATTTGACAGTGTCAATTTTCAAAGGGTGGCATATGGAAAAGAAAAAGAAACGACTAATTCAATCCGTAGTTCGCGCTTTAAGCATTTTAAACTGTTTGCAGGACGGCGAAGATATACAAATTCGTGATTTTAGTATTCGCCTGAACCTTGACAAGGGCACGGTTTACCACTTGTTAGCAACTCTTAAAGAATTGCAATATGTGAAACAGAATCCTTTAACCAAAGGATATTCGGTGGGGATTCAAACTTTCAGAGTTGGTCATGCATATTTGAATGCGCTTGATTTGGTAAAGGTTGCCAAAAAGCATTTAGAACTATTGAATGAAAAAACCAAGGAAACAATTCACTTGGGTGAACTGCTTGGAGCCGATGTGATTTATTTGGATAAGGTTGAAAGCCCCCTATCCATCACCATGCGATCAAGGATCGGCATATCAAAGCCTGCCTATAGCACCGGTATCGGAAAGATTCTACTGGCCTTTCAAAGCCCGGAAAAATTAAAAAATATCCTGCACGGAATTGTCCTTAAACCCCACACAAAAAACACGATTACCAATAAAAAGGTACTCTATAATAAGTTGCGAGAGTATCGGAAGATTGGTTTTTCAATCGATGACGAAGAAATTGAAGAAGGATTATTTTGTGTAGCCGCCCCAATCATGGATAAAAGTAATCAGATCATTGCTGCCGTAAGTATTTCTCTTCCGAAATACAGAGCTGAGAACAGAGTAGAAGAACTAATTAATTTAGTGAAAAAAACCGGGGAAAAAATTTCAACCGAAATGGGTCAAGAATGAAACAGTAGTCAATAGCAATCAAAATCCGACGGTTTAGTTTAAGTGGAGATCGGATCCAGGTCTGCCATAGAGCAAATAATATGACCCGGAAAATATGGGAAATAGTGCACTACGGGTAACCCAGGAAACGATAGCTCAACAAAACCTGATTATTGTAATGGTTGTCGGGGGGAAGTAAATTCGGAGACGTTGAAATATTTGTTCCGGCGCGGAGGGACGAGAATTGATTGATTACGTTTTCCAATGGGATATCATCTTCAGAAATTACGATTTATTTCTGAAGGGGATCTGGCTTACCGTTCGTCTGGCGGGAACAGCCACGTTTTTTGGCCTTTTAATCGGTATAGTCGGGGCGGGGTGCAAATCTTTCCGCATTGTACCGTTCAATCGCATTGTGGCTATCTATGTTGAGATCATTCGCAATACGCCTTTTATAGTACAATTATTCTTCATTTTTTTCGGCATTTCCAGCCTGGGCTGGAGAATGTCCGCGGGTCAGGCGGCCTTGATTGCACTGACCGCCAATTTGGGGGCTTACGCTACGGAAATAGTGCGAGCCGGTATCGAAACAATACACCGAAGCCAAATCGAAGCGGGATATT
>JAQYVG010000351.1 GCA_030145595.1 Desulfobacterales bacterium
GGAATTATCGGTTCCAACGGTTTCAGTGACTTGTTAATGCATGAATAGCATATACTTCCACCAGTGGACAATGCACCGCAATTCGGACATGTGAGGTTAAGCTTAAGATTCGGCTTAAATTCCTCATCACCTTCCCATAAAAGGTAGTAGAGAGGTATTTTGGGTAAAGGGGTAAGCCGGTAGGCTGCATCCGCCAAATCCATGGGCTCGCCATCCAATTTTTCCGCTGCCAGTTTAAAGCCCGCAAGATCATCGCCATAGCGCTCTAAAACAGGAGCCGTTTTAAGCGTATGGGGTCCCTGGAAAAAGTGAGCGTCTTTAAGGTCTTTAACGCTTATCATCTCGTCAGCAAGCGTAGAAGGCGTCACATGCAGAAGATACACCAGAATGACCAGTTCCAGCAGCGAGTTCTCTATTTTTTCCCAGCGATCATCATCGCGCCGTTTAATACAGTTATTATGGATATCAACCAGCACCTCCTCGTTTAAAAATCGAAAACGCAGTCCTTCATGGGGTTGCAGAGTGGCCAGGGAATCATGGCACAGTAGGTTTAGATCCTTTTTGTTAAGTTCGTTCCAATGCTCCGGTGAAACCTTGATTCGGTCTCCGGCCGGTGTTCTTGACAATGGTTTTTGCGTCCGTCTTCTTTTCTGCATCGCTAAATATCCCTCACTGAACGGATAAGGCCCTGCCTGAAAGTTGTCGCAGGGAAATGAATTGCAGTCCCTTAAACAATACTCGATTTTGTTCAATTGAGCGCAGGCCAAGATAGGACAGGGGTGTCCAAAGAGCTTCATTTGGGCTTCGAGCTTTTTTTCCGCCTCCTGGCTGGTTCCCGGCCCGCAGCTTGAACAGATACCCACAAGCTTCAATCTACAGACATCACAATTAATTCCACAGGCACCTGTCGGCATTGTTTCACCATTATAAAATCGTTCTACGATTTTATAAAATAAGTATTTCGTGTTTTCAAAATTTCGTGCTTTCGTGATAAATATTGTTTTTGGTTCGTACTTGTCGGAGTTAGGTTATCACTTTTTATATATTTTTACGACAACTACACTCTCTCCATCCTGGCTACCGACTCTATATGATGAGTATGCGGGAACATATCAAACGGCTGCACTTCCAGCACGCTGTAACTCTCTTTCATCATGCCTACATCCCTGGCCATGGTGGCAGGATTGCAGGACACATAAACAATCCGCTTAGGCTGCATCTGAAGAACTTGACGGACAACATCACCGTGCATCCCTGACCTGGGTGGATCGATTATCATAACATCCGGTCTGGCGCTCACTTGCGGAAGAGATTTTCTAAGGTCCCCCAGAATAAACCGGCAATTGGAAATCCGGTTGATACGGCAGTTATTCTCAGCATCAATGACGGCGCTTTGGGCTATTTCCAGGCCGGTTACCTCCTTTGCATCAGCGGCAAGATATATGGCGATGCTCCCTGTTCCACTGTAAAGATCCAGAACCGTCTCTTTACCGGTAAGAGCGGCATAGGCCTTTACGGTTTCGTACAATCGCTCGGCACCCAGGGTGTTAGTCTGAAAAAACGAGTTTGCCGATATTTCAAACTCAAAAAGGCCGATTTTATCCCGTATGCAGGATGTACCGGCCAGTAGTATTTCATATTCTCCCATAGCCACTCCGGCTTTTCGTGAAGTTATATTGTTGATAACGGAGACGATTTTGGGATTACCCTCAATCAGTTGATCCGCAAGCGGCTGAACTGTTTCGCGATCCTCGGCCGCTGTGATGATATTGACCATCCACTGGTCATAGGCCGCAGAATGTCTCAGCATAACAAATCGCCAGAACCCGCTATGGCTGCGAAGCCCATAAACCGGGGCTCCGGAGCCCTTGATGAATCTTCTGACTTGCTCAAGAATATGGTTGCCAAGTTCAGGCTGCAGCAGACATGTTTTGGTATCGAGAACCTTGTAAAAAGTCCCCGGTACATGCAGGCCTAAAGCAAAAGTTCTGTCAATATCATCCCGGTCCATATCTTTTGGCAGAAGCCATCTGCGGTCGGAACAGGAAAACTCCATCTTGTTTCTGTAGCCGAAAATCAGCTTGGAAGGGATGGTTGCATGTACAGAAACATCTTTTATCAGGCCGATGTGCTCAAAAGACTCGAGAACATGCTGCCGCTTGTAATCCAGCTGTTTTTCATAATTCATAAACTGCCACTTGCAACCTCCACAAAAACCGCTGTATATACAAGGCGGAGTGATTCTGAAGGGTGACGGCTCCAGCAGAGTATCGATGCGGGCCTCGGCATACTGCTTCTTTTTTTTAGTAATCCGGGCAATTACAACGTCCAGAGGTATGGCCTGTTGCACGAACACAGCCAGGCCGTTGACACGTGCCAGGCCTTTGCCGCCAAAGGCTATATCAGTAATTTTGAGTTCAAGCTGCTGGCCTTTTTTTATTGCCATGGACACTATCCCTTTAGTTGGCTTGCTTTATGGATGGACACTATTTAAGGTTTTGATTATCTTTAAATAAGAGTAAAGTTACAACCTAAAACCTAACACTTAAAACCTAAAACGTGATGGATTCGACTTTTTACGAATTCATCATACTTTTACGACCTAACAAAAATCAAGGAATGATCATGACTGCATCGGAATCCGGCGACTTAATAAAGGAAGTCACTTTTTTGTCAGACGGTTTTGAGCTGCACGGCACTCTCCATCTGCCGGCCGCAGAGCGACCGCCTGTTGTCATTGGATCTCACGGTCTTCTCAGCAGCAGCAGTTCACCCAAACAGGTCGCGCTGGCCCGTGAATGTGCGTCTGTCGGCATTGCTTATTTCAGGTTCGATCACCGTGGACGCGGAAAGAGCGAAGGGGTGTTTAAAAAAGTCACCTCGATTGAAGCCCGCTGCGCTGATCTTCTATGTGCGATTAAATGTATTCAATCCCGAGCAGACACCGGCAGCAAGCTTGGACTTTTCGGGAGCAGTATGGGTGGCGCAGTCAGCATCTCCGTGGCAAGCATATTTGCTGTGGATGCGTTGGTTACAGCTGCAGCTCCCGTCCGCAGCAGCTCTGTCTTTGAAGCTTTAAAAAAAAGAAGCGGTTCAAATACGCCTAAACCTCTGTTTGAGGAAAAATTTCTTCAATCCGACATTTCAGAGAAACTTGCTAATCTTCACCATATTCTGATATTTCACGGCGATTCCGA
>JAQYVG010000352.1 GCA_030145595.1 Desulfobacterales bacterium
TATCACTTTCCTGAAATCCGGGTTGGTGAAAAGTTGAAACAACAAGACGCAGTTTATTGCCGTGTATAGTATAATACCGCACGTGATCCTCTCCCGTCGATCTTGATGGTCAGCGGAGCATCCAGTCTTATATGTTTCAAAAAAGCTGTTTCCCTTGCAGAAGGCAATGATTGCAGCCACGGCCAGTCAATAAAATCTTTGTCACTCTCTGAAAGAGTGATGTAACCGATCCCCAGAGATGTTAAATTATGAAAAAAGTGGGTCCCTTGGGAAGGCTCGGCCTGCAATTTATCGGATGTTGTTTCGATGATGGTTCCCACACCTGAAATATCATTCCAGCTAACAGGAATCCCCAGCCAGCGGTCGGCAGAACCCCAGCGTCCCGGACCGATCAGAAGATATTTACGGTTCCGGTGCTTTAGCAATTTGTTAACACCGCTAATTTCAGCGGCGATTTCAACAGTACGAGCCGGATCAAACGTATTGATATCTACAAAAACAATGTCAGCAATATCTCTAATTTTACCGTTTCCCATGGCATTTTTCGAATAACAAAAGGCCTGGTCAATCTCCTGGTCGCTGATAGCAATATCTATATGCTTTGGTCCCAGAGCCATGGGTCTGATCTGGAGCAGAGAAAATTCCGCTTTTTTATTCCCATTAAAGGGAAGGTTCACGGCAAATTCGATTTCAACAGCCCCGCCCATCCCTTTGCGTCCTATCTCTAAAAGTTCTGATAGTAGATCAGGAAGTGGAAAGGATCTGTACTTCAGTATTCTGGCAAATGTCAGTACCAGGTGTCCGTCAGGATCGACCGAATCTCTGATCCTGTCATCTTCAGGAATATAGGTGCTTGCAAGATATTTAACCGGATCATGATCCTGAACATCCTCGATCTCCAGTTTCGCCAGTGTGGCATCATCAACAGAGTCAAATTTTTTTGGAAAATCATCCATTTTTAAAGCATAAAAGGAGCGCTGAGAATTTTTAAGAATGTCTTCCACTTTGGAGAACTGGGGCAGAAACTGAGGATATTTGGGGCAAAAACGCAGAACTTGGCCGCCTTCGACAACTGTTTTTCCAAGACCCATCGCAATATGAACAATACCTTCTTCCGCTTTCATGTGCGCCAGCGGGTAATAGTTATAGGACTGGGCCACCCCGGAAAACGCCGGGTAAAAATAACCGTCATGCTCCGTTCCGGTTAGCTGCTGGATAAGAATCGCCATTTTTTCATCTTCAATACGATGCAGCGTGCTTTTGGCATAAACCTGCGGCGTCTCCAGGTAGGTCGAAGCATACACCAGCTTGACGGCCATGATAAGCTGCTGGATTCTTTGCTTTAAATCGCGATGGTTGTTGGGCAGCATAAAGGTCTTGTAAATGCCGGCAAAAGGTTGAAACTGGGCGTCCTCAAGGAGACTGGAAGAACGTACTGCCAGGGGGTACCTGTTCTGTTTCAGGAACAATTCCAGGGCACTTTCCAACCAATCCGGAAACCGGGCATCTAAGAATATCTTGGAAATACGGGCATCGCTTAGATCTCGGCCTAAAAGATCTTTGAGATTGTTTTGATCGATAAAGTTATCAAACCCTTCCGTAGAGATCACAAGGGTCTTGGGCACACGGATGATAGTGTCTAAAAATTTATTTTGAAGCTCGACATTTTCCTTGAGCAGGTTGGAAAAAAACGCAAGCCCTCTGGCCTTACCTCCTAAAGAACCTTTACCGACTTTAACAAAATCTGCATGCGTATCATAGTCTCCGGGAGCAAAATCAGTTACAACGCCTCTCTGGCGGCCTTTGCGTCGTTGATGAATGCAGTCTTTGAGGTATTTTTTGATTTCGGCTGCACTGGAAAAGTCTGTGGCTTTAACCGGTTTCAACTTAGAAGCCAATAGGATCTCGGAGCGGGCAAATAGCCAGCCGGAAAAATGGTTTCTAATAGCATGATAATAAACGGATTCGTCCGGAATAGAGGGAAGAATCTCTTCCATAGCCCGCAGGCTGGATGCCCTGGCCACCTCCCTGCCGTCGGGAAACCGGAAGATAAAATCACCAAAGCCGAGGTAGTCAACAAAAAAGGATTGAATCTCGGAATGCAATGTAGGCGAGTTTTTATTAAAAAAAACCGCCGGAATTTTAGCCGCTTTGTCCCGGTTGGCTTCCTCCGAGCTTAAATTTAAAAGCGGTATATCAGGACTTTCCTGCTTGATCATTGATAGCAAATCAAAGCCGGCCTGGTCGTCGATTTGGCCGTTGCGCGGGAAACGAACATCCGAAAAAATGCTGAGCAAATATGGCTTGAAACGCCGGTAAAGGTTTTCAGCTTCTTCAAAGTTATCCGCAACCAGCACTTTTGGTCGGGCACGCATGCGGAGGATGCGGTGCTCTGAATTCAAAGACTCCTCCATCAGCGCCTGGGTCTGCATCACAATCTCTTTATACAGCAGCGGCAGCAACACCGAGCAGTAGATGGGAGAATCTTCCACCAGGATAATGACCCGCACCTTGGCTCTTTTGGTGTCATACTCAACGTTCATCCGATCTTCGACATTCTTTATCAAGGCCAGCAGCAGGTCTGTATTGCCGTACCAGACATATAATTTATCAAAAGAACTGCGATCGGCATACTTTGGATCCAAAAACAGCCTGCTGGTTTTCTGAGCAAGGAGAAAGACCGGGAGGGTTGGAAAATTTTGCTTTATTTTACGCCCCAAAATGGACGGAACCATATCATCCAGGCGAGGCATGGTGATAACCAGATCAAATGGATTTCGGGATAAAGCGTTAAGGGCTTCCTGAGCAGTGGATACCCAGGTAAGTTTGGGGGGCCGGGAAAGGTTTAACCCCCTGTATTCCTGTATAATTCTTTCAGCAAGCCGTCCTTCCTCTTCCATGATGAAGGCATCATACGGACTGGAAACCAAAAGGATATCCGTAACCTTTCTGGCCATCAGTTCATGAAAAACCTTAAAAGAAAGATCAAAATCATCCTGAAGATGACCATTGGCTACGGACATATCGGCCTCGCTTGTATCCATATGAATAAAACCCAGCCGGACACGCCGGCCTTCTGCTCTTAGAGAACCAAAATATATTTGCCAGGCACAAAGACACAAATATCAGTGATCAGTTATCGGTTATCAGTAATCAGTTTTCCTTACTGATCACTTCTCACTGATGAC
>JAQYVG010000353.1 GCA_030145595.1 Desulfobacterales bacterium
GACATGCCTCGTACTCCTTAAATAATTTTTCATAATGCTCACTTTAAAGCATGGTATATATAAAGTCAAAAATTATTTGACGTATTAATTAGTTGAATGGAGCTGCAAGACTTCGGCGAGCTCCCTTCGGTCTGAGCGTTCGACTGAGCTCACGCCGAAGTCTCAGGGTCGAAGAGAGTCGAGTCGCAGCGGGGAATCCAAATTTATATTTCCCCTTTCAAATATTTCTGTCTATGCGATTCTGAAAATCTTTCAATGGCATATCGCAGCATAGTCCGGGGCATCACGCGGTAATGTTCCTTTAAGAATGCTTCTTCTATGAGCTGGTCGCGTTTGCCTACCTCCCGGAGCATCCATCCAACTGCTTTGTGAATCAAGTCTTCCTTATCTGCGAGTTTTTGCAGCCTTTTGTTGATAATTTTAAGAGGCATAGTCGTCCTTTTACGCATTCTCGGTTTTATTTACGCTCAATTAGGGTGGTGGGTTCGTCATAAAGATTTGGACATTCTGATCAACGTCCCTTCGCGGTTGTCTTCCCGGAAGCCGCTTTTAAGGTAACATTTGATAGCTTTGGGGTTGTAAGTCCGCACTACCATAACAAGCCTGGATGCCGAGAGGTTTTTATGCGCATACTGTTCTACCATGCCAATCATTTTTTGGCCCAAGCCTTTGCTGCGTTCGGCAGGTATAAGATACAAAAAACTGACGGCATAGACGCATGGATTGTCGGTTGTGCGCAGGGCGGCATGGCCGATACAGTGGTTATCTGCATAGAAAAAAAATGATTTATTACCTTCTGCGGGATCAAGCACCTTTTTCCACTGATTATGATCAAAGGGATATTTAGCCAGGGGCCATACCAGGTGCAAATCACCCTTGGCGGTGATCAGATCGGCAATGGCTTGGGTGTTGAGCGGGGTATTTTCAACAATTTTCATGCATTGTTTAGATTAAAGCTTATAACCGATCGTCCTGAGGAAATCCTTCCGTTTCTGAATATCCGTATCGGTTTCAACTCCTTTGGAGGCAAAACCGTCGATGACGCCTAATATGCCCCGTCCCTGCTCGGTTTGGGCAATAACTACTTCCACCGGATTTGCCGTTGCGCAAAAAATATTGCACACTTCCGGAACATTCTGGATGGTATTCAAAACATTGATGGGAAACATATCTTTCATAAACATGATGAAACAGTGACCGGCTGCAATGGCATAAGCGTTCTTTTGAGCCAATTTAACCAGCTCGCTGTCCGTACCGGAATGTCGTATCAGGCACACATCAGAGGCTTCACAAAAGGCCAGACCGAATTTTGCCATGGGAACCGTTGATACAACGGCTTCATGGATATCTTCGACGCTTTTAATGAAATGAGTATGGCCTAAAATCATGTTCAGGTTATCCGGATTTTCAATTTTGACTGTTTTGAGTTCCATTGCAACCTCCATTAATATCTAAGATAGCCTTATTTACCACAGCATTTTTTATACTTATTTCCGCTTCCACACGGGCAGGGATCGTTGCGTCCGACTTTCTGCTCGGCTTCCCTTGGTTTCGGCCAATTCAATAACATTTCTAAATCGGTAATATCTTCCGGCTTGTCCTGTGCTACTTCAATTGTACATTCCCAGCCGTTTTTTTCAAAAATCTTTGCGACTTCCTCCATTCTTTTTTTTGTTTTTACATTAACAACAGCAGGATGCTTTGAAGTGCCTAATTTTACATTCCTTTTACCATCAAATATTTTTCCCATCTTTTCACCTATCATATATTATAAGATTCATCTACCGCCTAAAGGTTTGCCTAGTAGGCTTTGTCGTGGTCGGGCCAAGCTATCCTTTTCACCCCCCAAATGCCCTTCCAAGGCCTTATTGAACGCGAATTTCAATTGATTCACCAATTCGATCAAGCTGCAAGAATTGGAACATCAATCCTTCGGGCTGCTTCGATTAGCTTGTTGTCTATGGTGGCTATTGGAAAGCCTTTCCTCATTGCAAGATCCAGATATGAGGCATCATAGCTCGATAGATTATTTGCCCTTGCCAAAGCCAAAAGCTCCTTCATCATCATTTCCGGTCGTTCATGCTCCACAACGATCGGAAGTTGGGATAACAAAGTTATAAACCGTATACTATCTGATTCACCAAGCCGCTTTTGTCGTTCGGCCACCAACAAAACATTCACAACTTCAAGGGGCCAGATAGATGGAACGACGGCAGCTGCTTCTGTGAGCCTGTCCAGAACGGTATCGGCGTAATTGTTTGTTTCATCTTTGAAGCACCATGACATTACAACAGAATTATCGACAACGAAATGTTCGACCATTTACCGCCTGCCTTCTTCAATCATGTCCCGAATTGAGATTCCACTAAGACTATGTTTGTCACGAAATTTTCTAAGTTCAACAATGACTGATCGGGTATCCACTTTTTTTGTAGGATCAGGGGGTTGTAATACAGCTACAGGAACACCATGCTTCGTAATGGTTATACGCTCACCCTTGAGCACGCGTTCCAGTAACTTGGGCAGATGGGTTTTGGCTTCATAGGCACCTACGGTTTCCATGACAAAACTCCTTAGACTAGTTTGAGACTAGTCTAAGAGGGATTGATTAAATTGTCAACTGCCATATTAAGATCAAAACCTAAATGAGGCGCCCGCGAGTATACCGCTGTTATCATCTTGGAAAAAGCCCCAAACTTTCAGATTGCTTATGCCCACACCCAGCAACGCTGCCCCTTCGGCTTCACCGCTCTTATCTGTTACACCGGCACCCAGATCGATGGTGATAAATGAGGTTTTGTCCACAGCCACATCGCGGTATTTACCTGCCAGTTTGTCAAAATCTTTGGCAAGCTTTTCGTGCCTGCCGGTCAGGTCCAACAGCTTTTCAGAGCTTTCTTTATACTTTTGATTCAGTGCAACCGAACCGGAAAGGGACTGGCTATAGTTTTCGATAAGGGCTACGTGATCCTGGCGCAGCTTTTCATATTTGTCGGACAGCTCTTGATAATCTCCCGTCTTGCGGCGATATTTTTCAAGCAGGGCATTGAGTTTGTCGATTGTATCAGCGTCCTGTTTACTTCGTGCTTTAAGTGCATTAAAGTTATGCAAAGACATGGCGGGATACTTCTTACCGTCTATTTCTACCCAAAAATAGCCGTCTTT
>JAQYVG010000354.1 GCA_030145595.1 Desulfobacterales bacterium
TTGTAGTTGGCCAAAAGTCATTACCGGCCGCGGAGGCCCTGGTCGCCGCAGGTCCGGCTTATCAGTGGTTCAGCTTAGCTTCCTACGTATACCCGGTGCGACAGTCGCTGCTTCGATGGATAGCATACGGACTTTTCTTTTGGGGGCTGGCCCAGACGCTAAACTCGCAAAGACGGATTGAACTGGCGATCTTTGTCATTCTGCTTACAGGATGTTTTGAAAGCCTGTACGGCCTGATTCAGTCCTTTTCGGGCTCCGGGCATATTTTGTGGTTTAAAAAAGCTACTCAAGCGATCAGCGGCACCTATATAAACCGTAATCACTTTGCAGGATTTATGGAGATGAGCCTGCTGCTGATGGCCGGCTTTGCGGCAGCACTTAAAAACCGGCGCCCGCCAAAACCGTATGCGTTCGGCGGCACGGGCGGTTTTAAAGAAAAATTTGCGGCAACGTTTTTAGTCCGGCGACAATTTTTCAAAAGAGTCTTTATTGTTTTTTCCGGAGCAGTCATGGGTATCGGGCTGATTTTTTCGACCTCCAGAGGCGGAATGATTGCAGTAGCCGCAGGGATGCTGGTGATGGGAGTTTTGTTTCTGATGAGGGGCAAACATCGACGCCAAGGCTTTGTTCTTGTGTTGCTGTTTATGATCACGTCTTTTTACGCTGTTCAGATCGGGGCTGACTATCCTCTCGAACGCTTCAAGACTTTGAAAACAGCATTTGAGGTTAGGAAAAGATATGTTCAAAAGACCTTAGAAATATTTGATGATTACCGGACTACGGGCGTGGGCGTCGGAAATTTTAAATATGTCTATCCAAAGTATCAGGCTGCTGCGGACAGAAACTTTCACATAGAGCATGCTAACAATGACTGGATTCAGTTTATGTCCGAAGCGGGCGTGGCCGGTTTTGGCCTGCTGTTGATCGGAATGTTTTATTACATCTACCTGACAGTGAAAATCTGGTCGAAGCGCAACGACTCCTTTGCCGTCTGCGTCGGAATGGTGCCGCTGGTTGTGATGGTCTCCATGGCGGTGCATTCATCCTGTGATTTTAATTTTCACATCCCGGCCAACTTCATGATATTTGCGGCCATTCTGGCCATCGGTTTCAGTGCCCTGCATCTTAGAGGACATCATCGCAGCAAAGTGCATTACCAATACCACATCTTATATTTGGACCACAAGGGTGTTTTGAGTCTACTGCTGTTTGCAGGTCTTGTAATATGGGTCGGGGTCGGGACCATGCGGCATTTTGTGGCCGAGGCCTATTGTAATACGGTCCGCAATTCCACGCTGAACAGAAATCCGAGTCCAGCCTTGAAAGATATTAAAGCAGCTATTGCCTGGGATGGCAGTAATGCCGGATATTGGTACAAACTGGCCCATGGGTTGATCAAAAAACGGGATCAAGGGTTTAGGATACAAGATGCAAAATTAAAGGAACAGGAACTGCGGAAAACCCAGATGGAAATTGTGAAAACCCTTGAAAAGGCAGTGCGCCTTAATCCTTTTGCGGTTGAATATCATCAGCAACTGGGGTGGGAGTATGCACGTATGTGGCTGGAACCGGATTTTGGCTCAAAATGGTTTCCGGCCGCTGATATAGCCATGGAGCGGACCGCCTACTTTGCCGGAGAAAAGAGCCCTTTGCTGCATGTCAAACTGGGTCATTACTGGGTAATGCGGTCAAAGGTCATGGCTCCGGTCTTTGCAAACTGGAAACCGGCCTGGACCAAGGCCGGCTGGCATTATCAAAAAGCCCTGGAACTGGAATCCGGTAACGAACGTTCACGAAAAAGAATGATACAACAGATCAAATGGCAGGTTCGAATGTATTATCCTGATGAGGGGTTTGTTAAAGATGCCCTGGGAACTATGGGATCAACAGGCTGATGGCTTCGTAAAAAGTCCCATCTAAGATCTCCTCTCTTAGCCATAACAGGCAAAATTTTCCTGTCTGTATCAGCAAGCCACAGCTAACTCCATATCACTACTAACACAAATTTCTCATTAAAAAATTTTTTGGTTCTAAAACAAAAAGAAATTGCTATAAAAACAAGTGATTATATAGCAATTGGACAAAAGGAGACGTTTTGCAAAAGTCTTGGTTTATAAGCTGCGGAAAGCCAGTCAGTTTGGCATATGTCTTGCAACATTTATTTTCCATTTCTGTTCATGTCCATTATGTTAAATTCGGACTAAAGTTTCTTTCTAAATCGCCGATATATAAAGAGGATACACTTAACCCGAATTTCTTTTAAAAACCTCGAACTAATTGATTTAATTTATAATAAAATTGATGTTAAAAAATGGCCTTATAATGAAGGGGGCACAATGAAATTTCCAGCCAAAGCTTGTACGCTTTTTCTGGCACTGTTTACGGGAATCTTTTTTCTGATTCCGCAGGTACAAGCCGCCAAACCGATCGCCAAGGTGACCAGCTTTAAAGGCCAGGTCCTTATTCAGTCCGGAACTGATTTAGTTCCGGTTAGGCGGGTCGGCCAATTTCTGTATGCAGGCAGCCGCATCCAGACCAAACAAGGCCAGGTCCAGGTGACCTTTAATGACGGCGCCATTATTAAGGTCAGCCCGCATTCCAATACCTTGATCCAGGAAAGGGAAGAAAAAAGCGGCTTCTGGGCCTTTAAATCCAAAAAAACCGTCCGCAGGATCACCGCTTTTGTCGGCAAATTGTGGTTCAAAAGCGGTGCGTCCAAAAGGAAAAATTTTCTTCAGACACCAACAGCCGTCTGTGGAATACGCGGTTCAGACGGAGACTTCGGCTTTGACAACAAGAAAAGCTATTTGAAGATGTACACCGGTACGGCTAAAGTTACCGGCAAAGTCATCAGGGGCCGTTTTAAAAATCCCGGAAAACGGGCAGCAAATAAAAACCCTGTTTACAGGCGCGTTGAAAGAGCCTATGTAGCCGTCGCCAGGGCCAGGGCTACCAAAAAGCCGGCTGAAATAGCCAAAGCCAAGGTAGCGGCCCTGCATGTGGCCAAGGAAGCCTCTAAAGTTATAAAAGATAACAACCCGGATGAAACCGTGAAAATGATTGACGGAGAGATAGCCGGGACCACCGCGGATGCCGGGATAGCCAAAGAAAAAGTCGCGGTTTCCGTTGCAGAGCTCAAAGAAAACCGCCGGCATTTGCAGCA
>JAQYVG010000355.1 GCA_030145595.1 Desulfobacterales bacterium
GGCGCGACACGACCACCTGAACCAGGCTGTGGGTGTAGCGCTTGGTTTCCATTGTGTGCCCCTTAATGTGCGGCGTCAGGCCCTGCAAGGCCCATAGATAGGGCAGTGACTCGATTCCGCTGGCAAAGTAGAGTATGTCTCCGCTTTTTAGCTTCAGATCATCTTTGATCTCGGCCGTATCACCGTTGGATCGCTCCAGCCAAAGCAGCTGGAATTCGGTCTGGTTGACAAAGCCTGCCTCTTCAAGGGTTTTTCCGATCAGCGGAGAAACAACTTCGATTTCAAACTCGGCCCCGAAAAGCCGTTTCATCTCCGAGGCGTCTTCGGGTTCGCTGGAATCCGGCAGCAGCCATTTACTAAAGAGCATGAGAAAACAGAGGCCGACAAGGGCTGCGGGAACACCGACACAGGCCGGGTCGAACATCCGGATTTCCCTCATGGCCGGCGCGTCGGGACCGGCTTTGGCCATGGCATCGATGATCATTCCGCTTATCACCAGATTGGTGGATGTGCCGATCAGGGTGCAGATTCCTCCTAAAATAGAGGCAAAGCTCAGCGGGATATAAAGCCTGGTTGCGGCCAAACGGCACGTCTTGGACAAATCGCGGATCACGGGAATCATCATGGCCACCAGGGGGGTGTTGTTCAAAAAAGCACTGCCCACCGAAACCATGGGCAAGATCCTCACCTGGGCGCCTAAAAGGGTTTTGGGACGGCCGATCAGCTTATCCGTGATCATACCGATGGCGCCGGTTGAATACATACCGGCGGCAACCATGAAAAGCGCTCCTATGGTTAAGACGCCCGGATTGGAGAATCCCTTGAGGCTCTCTTTCAAGGGAGCGAGACGAAAGGTGATGGTCATGGTCAAGGCGCCTAAAAAAATAAGTACGGGGGGCAGCTTGGTCCTGATGAGCAGGCCGAAGGTAAGCGCGAGAATTGCGATGGTTATATAGGCGTCTGTCGTCACTGTAAAACCTCAAGAAGATTTACCAGAGTTTGGACCTAAAAAACCGGGTTCGTGCACCCGGTTTTTTACTCAATTTATGGATGGACACTAGTTAAAACTGGAACGGTTGAGTCACAAACATCTGAACTCCGAATCCTTCATCTGATACGGCCGTGTCAACGCGTATCACCAGGCCTTTGGCCATGGCTCTCACACCAAAGCCGACATCCCATTTCATGTCGGAGTGCAAATCATCGAGGTTCCATGAGGGTGCCACCCGTCCGACCTCCACAAAGGGGACCAATTGCCACCAGGCGATTTCAAGATATTTCTGCAGCCAGGGCCATCCGTCAAAAGGGTTCCACCTGGGAATAACACGGTATTCGGCCGCATAGTAGATCGCCGCTTTGTCATTGAACCGATTGGACGGATACCCCCGCATCCGCAATATGCCGCCTAAAGTGGCGCCTGCAAAATAGGGCGGCCTGTGAGAAATTTCTTCTCCGCCGGCGGTCATTGTGGTCTCCCATGACGGTGTATCCGCCGTCCAAAAATCAAAGGCGATGACCCGCTGCCGAAAGCGGTCCGATTTTCCCAAAGAGAAGTACTTGTCAAACTCGGTACTCACAACCGTCCATGATTCCGAGCTGTCAGACCACCCGTAATCCTCTGTATATTCCAGCAAAAGCGAACTTCCTCGGGTCGGGCTGGGAATAAAATCCCTGTTGTCGCGAAACAGCGAATATTTCAGTCCATTGGTTTTTAGGTCGGTATCCAGATCCTCACCGTTGATTTGCTGCCAGCGATAGAAGGGCGTCAGCTGGAGGTAGGTGTCTCCGCTGACAAGCGGATTCCAGGAAGTTGGCATGGATTTATCGGATTTTAGGAGTCCTTTTTCTAATTCAACAGTGTTCAAGACCTGGTCCGCGCCGTGACCTATGGGTAATAGATATTTGAAACGAATCCGAAAAAAATTATCCCACCCGTCTCCTTCAACATAGTTATCTTCGCTGGAATCATTGGAGCCCGCGTCCTCATTTGCATACTGTGGATTGCCGTTGGTATAACTCTTGGCATCATTAAAATAGCCGACCTGAGCGATCGGATCGATAAACAAGCGCTCGGAAAAAGAGAACCTGAGGTCTTTACCCATAAAAAACCCCAGGGCCGATCCATTGCTGCCGGCCATAACGGTACCCAGAAGATGCGATTGCTTTTGGGGATATCTTATGCGGGCGTACACGTACCCTACCGCCGCCCCGAAATTTTCGTTGTAGAAAGCGTATGGTACACTGAGTGTTTTGGGTTCAAATTTCTTGTCAGGGCCCACGTAAATGTTTTTCCCGAAAACCGTTGTGCCGGCAGACAATATAAACAAAACCAGTAACCCTAATAAGATTCTTCTCATCCAGACCATCCTTTCTCCAACTCCAACTGCGGGATAAGACTCAATTTGAACTGCACAGCGAGCGCTAACCCCTCAGCTTGACTTCGACGGGTTCAGCCTTGCTTATCAAAAACCTCTCTCTGATTTTCGGCAAAGTATTGCAAGAAATTATGGTTCTTATCCAATTTAGTTGGAGAAGAGGGGCCAAGGATTCGAGGGGTCAAGGGTTCAAGTGATTGCTTTCAAGCAATTTAATTATCGTTTTGAGTATCCTTTCAACTTCAGCAATACTTAATAGAATGCCGCGATCGCCCCTTTTGTTTGTAATGTTAAATAGAACCTTTGAACCTAGAACCCTGAACCTAGAACCGATCAGTTTAGGGCATAGATATTTTAAGGAATTTCACTCGAACCCTTGAATCCTTGGCCCCTTGAACCCTAGGATCACTCCAACTCTTTTGGAGATGATCCTTAAAAATAGACCTCTGCAGGGTAATCCGGGATAATCTCTATTAATCAAATCAATATAGTTCATCCACAGCAAGAATCGGGTTGCCGGTCAATATAATCTGGTATATATTCCGTTTGAACAAAACGTAACGAACTCACAGGCTATTGAATCGGAACGGAATGCTGAAAGCCGATATAGAGGTATAAAATGAAAGATTTCAAGCAACTGTCAAAAGATTATCAACGCGTCGAAACGGCGATCAAATTTCTGGAAGAAAACTTTACCCGGCAGCCGTCACTGGCCGAGATTGCAGAGAGTGTCAACCTGAGCGAATATCACTTTCAGCGGCTTTTCAGCCG
>JAQYVG010000356.1 GCA_030145595.1 Desulfobacterales bacterium
TCAAATGTCAATATTTCACCACCGTCCTGTAGATCTATAAAAAGGGGTAAAGTTATAATCGAATAGACGTCCCCCAGTCTTAGAATCTGACATCGACAGTTTGAGACCTTCCGGATCGTACAGTTATGCCTTTGATCTGTTTTACTTTCTTGCCTGATTTGTTATGAACCCTGACGTCGTAAACGCCGGGCAGGAGTTTGATCGGGCGCGGTTCGTATGAATAGCCGTTTGCAATCACGCTTTCCTCATCGTGACTGTATATGAGGAAGTAAGCTGAAACAGGTTCGCCATCCTCTATGGCTTCAACTTTCAGATAACCTTCACCTGCAAATGCAGCCGTCTTTTTGACTGTTTTTCCGGGTTTTATATCAATCGCCTCGATGACAACAAAAGGTTTTTGCGGAATATCGTCGTCCAAAACTTTAACGTCGTAAACACCGGGCAGGAGCTTGAACGATGCTGGGTTGGGCTCGTAAGCATAGCTGCCGGCAATTTTACTCTCCTCACCGTGCCTGAAAACATTTACATAAGCCGTAAAAGGAATGCTATCCTTTAGGGCCGCAACCTTTAAATAACCGGCGGCAAACTTAGGCTCTTCGACGACCTTTTTTCCGGCCAGCATAAAAGCACTTGCGTCCCTGGCGGCGTAATACTTCCCCGCGCCCATTTCGGCTATGCACTGGAGCTGCTTGCGGTCTTCCCCGGCAACATCGAACCCGATGACATTCATTACAAACTTGGCACCGCTTTCCTTGAGTTCTTTAACCAGCGCACAAGGATCACCCTCACAAGTCTCCCTTCCGTCGGAAACCAGGATGATAGTGGCTTCTTCTTCCACAGCCCCCAGTTTCTCTACAGTCGTTTTTATGGACAAGGTGATCGGTGTCTTGCCTTTGGGTCTGATCGCTTCAATTTTTTTTATAAACTTATCCTTGTTGATCGGCGCAAGCGCTACAAGTTCTTCCACGTCGCTACAATCGCCTTTGCGGCGCTGCCCATAGACCACTAGCGCAACGTTCAAGCCGTCTGGAATGTTCTTGATGAGGTCTGTTAAGACGTTCTTGGCAATCCCGATTTTTGTTCTGCCTTGAACCTGTCCCCACATACTTCCCGAAGCGTCAAGGATAAATATGATATAACCTTTTTTAGCCTCTATTACACCTTGAGTTGCGTGTGCCTGCAGTCCAGCGCTTGAGATGAGGAAAGTCGCCGTAAATATATATAACCAGATTGTTTTTATCTCATTTTTCATAATCTGACCGTGCCTTGTGTAACGCGTAAATTCTGATATCATATAATTTCTTTCAACGCAAATTTTTCGTTTTTATCAACCCTCAAGCAAAAGGAGGCACTATTATGAAAGTTTCAAAACCAATCAGAGGCAGGGTTTACAAAGTGGGAGATTCGCCGAAAAATTATGTCAAAGAGCAAAGGAAAGCTGCGTCTTCAAGGAGTGTATCTTTTCAAATATTTGATATCATTGTTTATTAAATTTATAAGTTTTAGGCTTGACAAGGGAACTATAGGATGTCACGCAATTCACTCGACCATCCCCTATTTATTGAAAGCCTCATTGAGGAATTGACCATTGACATAATCTGTATTAAAATGTTCAGAGACTAACTGATCAATATTCCAATAATATCAAAAACAAAGGTAAAATTAGCGTGAATAAAATCAAAGTTGTTCAAATCGGTATTGGTCCTTTAGGACAAAAGATAACTCAATTTATTGCACAGAGGGAAGGCATTGAGGTTGTTGGCGCTGTCGATGTTTCTCCTGAGTTAATTGACAAAGATTTGGGAGAAGTTTGCGGTTTGGACAGTATGGATATCAAGATTCAAAGTTCAACAACAAAGTGTATAGAAAGCATGAAGCCTGATGCGGTTATATTAACAACCGTTTCAAGCATGGAGAAGATTACGCCACAGATTGAGAAAATCGTATCATACAACATTCCGGTTGTTTCGACTTGCGAAGAACTCAGTTATCCTTGGAATACTTCACAAAGTTTATCCGAAAGAATAGATAGGGCGGCAAAATCAAAGCAGGTTGCTGTGCTCGGAACCGGTGTCAACCCCGGTTTTTTAATGGATTCTTTGCCAACATTTTTAACATCGGTATGTCAAGATGTTCAAAAAATAATAGTAGATAGAATACAGGATGCTGCCTTTCGTCGAATCCCTTTCCAAGAGAAAATTGGTGCGGGTTTAACGCTTGAACAGTTTGAAAACAAAAAGAAAAAAGACACCTTAAGACATGTCGGGCTATCGGAATCTATTCACTTGATCGCAAGTCGGATGGGTTGGAAACTGACTAAAGTAGAAGATATTTTAGTTCCTGTTATAGCAGAAAGAGAGATCAAAACCGCAGCAATGAGAATACCGGTGGGGTATGCAGCCGGCGTGCAACAGATCGGTAAGGGCTATATTGATGATAATGAAAAAATCATCTTGGTTTTTAAGGCTTCTGTGGGAGAATCCAATCCTAGAGATTCGATTGAAATCCAGGGGACACCAACAATTAAATCTATCATAGAAGGTGGAGTAAACGGTGACATTGCCACTTGTGCCATTACAATTAATGCCCTTAAACAAATCATTCATGCACAACCAGGACTCAGAACCATGACGGATATTCCTGTTGTATCCTTCTTCTGCTAAAATTGTCTAAATCATGAGTTTTCAAATGCCAACCTTTCACCATCGTTCTGGAGATAAACCTTCAAAGGGGTAAAGTTATAATCGAATAGACGTCCCCAAGAACCCCATGGCGGATTTGGCTCCCGAGCTCAATATCACACAGCCAGCGGCCAGTATTTGTGCTCAGCGTGGAGAGCGAATAGCATCAGAAAATGGATATTCACTAAAGGATGAATAGAATTTTATAATTTAAGGGGCGTCCCGGAAGACAGATTTAGAGAGAGCCCATTGATTAAGCCGGCGGATGAACCAGATGGGAAAAAACTATGGTTATTTTAGATAGAGTATGTGTAGAATCATAGGGCATTAGCCCCGTTGGTTATCCGCAGCATTAATTAGAAAATGAAGCCTTGAAGGGTGAAAATTTGAAGCCCTAAATTTTTCATGATTTGGTAAACGTATCTTCAAATTTTGCCT